>CAYHDI010000001.1:0-200938 GCA_964355645.1 uncultured Candidatus Saccharibacteria bacterium
ATGCCTTATCCACGCCGCCAGCGTTCATCCTGAGCTAGGATCAAACTCTAATTATTGTCCCGATGCCGACAAAGTCGGAATCGAGGACGCTCGATTTTGATAAATCAAAATCGGCGAACGGAACAAAAGAGAAAACGATAAATCATTTTCAAGTGTGTTCCTGAGTTTAATTTCTAGCTCTTACCCCGACGTGCCTGTTGCTACTGGCAGTCGGGATGGTTTCATTTTTTGGAATATATTAGAGAACTTGCGGTTCTCAATATAACAAGATTTTAAGGTACAAGCTCTAACCGACCCGACTCTAATTAGTCGGTTTTCCGCCAGCCGGCGGAGTAGTTAGAGCGTGGAGATAAGTATACAGATATTCCTTTGGGCGTCAAGCTGAAATACGGGCTGAAAGCTTGCGATAAACATGCATAAAAGCCAGAGAGCTTACAGGTATAGAAACAAGGAGTCCGACGACGAAAACCAAGGCCCCGAGGATGTTGGTCAGAACTAGAACAATCATGAATCCGAGGAGTTTCCATTTCGTTCCTTTGGTCATCTCTTTGCTTTTCTTAAAGGCATTAATAATCCCAATTTTTTGGTCTATGACGATAACCGGCGCGAAGAAATAAGTTAAAGCGAAATATATTCCCGGAATGATAAGAAGAATCGTCCCGATGATTAAACCTAGGCCAAATAGAATTGAAGTGCAAAGATAAACAATGAAAAGATTTCCGTGTTTGAAAATTTCTTTCCAGTTTGTATGTTGGCCATCGACCACTTTGAGGAAAAGTTTGGTCATTCCGATTTTTACTAAGACTGCGATAATGAAAAGAATCACCGCCACGATGATTGATGCTCCGTAGCGACCATGCTGTTCAGGATTCCTGAATGAACCGAGAATCAATGAAATCACAGTCGCGAAGGTCATCAAACCCTTGTTCGCCTTCCACAACTCCCACGCTCTCTTGTAAGATTCTTTGATTGAAAATGTTTGCATATCCTAATCCTACACTTTATTTATTCCTCTGCCATCCTTTTTCCCCATACGCTTCTTATTGCCTATAGGTAATTATTAACGTATGTGCGCGCAAAGTTCAACTCTGTATAGTTTGAGTATTAGCTTCTCCAAGTCTCTTCTTGCTCCCTCAACGTTGTTTCTATTTCGCTAATTTCCGCAAGAGACACCCGTTCTTGTCTGTCGTATAGGTCTAACAAACCCTGCTTTGCTTCAGAACTATATCCGGTCGCCTGGACCAGGGCTTCTCTTTTCGCTCGAAGTTCGGCCAGCCCCACATTGCATCTTTCTAGCCATTGATTAAGTTCAGTTATGACCACAGACTCACCTCTTTCCGTACCGTGTATACTTTCACCAACCCTAGCAATCCTGTCTTTTTCCACGGCGTCAGAAACTGATGCAGGAAATTCAAATGTCATAAAATTTAGTTAAAATTATTACCTTTTCACTATACTCTCCTATTTATTTTTCTGCCACCTTTGGAAAGTCACGAGCAATGGGCTGGCGACGAAGATTGAAGAATACGTACCGACAATGATTCCGATGATGAGAAGGAGAGCGAAATCCTTGGTGGCGCCGGAGCCAACGAGGAAGAGTGCGAGGAGAGTGATGAAGATGGTGAGAGAGGTGTTGATGGAGCGACCAAATGTCTGAGCCACAGATTTTCCTACAGTAGTTTCAAATTCTTCTTTGTTTCCTGCTTCTCTATTTATTTTCAAATTCTCTCGTACGCGGTCGAAGACCACGATAGTATCGTGCACAGAATAACCGAGAATCGCGAGAAGACCGGTGACGAACAATAAATCGATTTCAATTCCCCTGAAATGTCCGAGGAAAACGAAAATTCCGGTTGGGATTAGTACATCATGAAAGAGAGCAATGACTGTGGCCAAACCGTATTTCCAAGACGGTACTCCGCTGTGAGACCTGGACAAATCGTAATGAGAAACTTTTCTGAAAGCGAAAGTAATGAAAAGCACAATCATGATAATCACCACAGCGATGGCTTTAATCGCTTTCGATTTGAGTTCAGCCCCCGCGATAGGACCGATGGTGTCTTGTCTCTCTACGGTCGGAGTATTGAGTACCAAATTGTTCGCTGTCGCGCCAGGAAGCAAAGAGATAGCTCCGAGAAGTCTCGCACGATCTTCGGCTGAAAGTTCTACTGTTCGAATAATAAAATCATTTTCTCCGGAAGGTCTGACCGAGAATCCTCCGATGTTTAGTTTCGCAATGTTGGTGTTGATAGTATCCAAGGTCGGAGCGTTCGTGTTGTATTTCACTTCGGTCAAAGTTCCTCCTTTGAAATCAATTGAATAATTAAATCCATAAACCACAATACCGTAGATTGAAAAGGCAATCAGGAGACCTGAGAGAACAAAAAATATTTTTCTGTATTTTACGACAAACATAAAAATTAGTTAAAAGTTTATAAAGTTAAAAGTGGAATCCATTACTAAATAGAAACTTCTTAAACCGACTTTCTGACTGGGGGGCGATGGCGAAGAGGAATGTTCGTGAGACACTGATAGCTGTGAACATAGAAATCAAAACTCCGAGGCCGAGAGTAAGGGCGAAGCCTTTGACCGCGCTTGTGCCGAGCCAGAAGAGCACGATGGCTGTGATAATACTTGAAACATTTGAATCTCGAATCGAAAGCCATGCCCGAGAAAATCCTTCGTGTAGAGAATCATGAATCCCTTTGCCTTTCTTCAGTTCTTCTTTGGTTCGTTCAAAGATAAGCACGTTCGCATCCACAGCCATCCCAATAGACAGAATAAATCCAGCGAGACCCGCGGCTGTGAGAGTGACTGGAATCATTTTGAAAACCCAGAGAGAAAGAATGATATAAGAAACGAGAGCCACAGAAGCCACCAGGCCTGGCAACCTGTACCAAAGAATCAGGAAAATCACGAGAGCAATAAATCCGATTTCTCCTGCTCGTACTCCGGAAGCCAAAGCTGATTGGCCGAGCGAAGCCCCGATGGTTTGAGAATTAGAAAGAGTGATGGGTACGGGTAGAGCACCATAATTCAAATTTTTCACCAAACTTTTGGCTTGATCTGCAGTGAAACTTCCTGTGATTTGAGCCTTGCCGTTAGTAATGGCATCCCTGATTACTGGGGCTGAAAGAACTTGTCCATCGAGAATGATGGCGAGGATTTGACCTTTGTTGTCTGTGGTGATTTTCGAGAAGAGGTCCGAACCTTCGCTGTTGAATTCAAGACCAACTTGCGGAGCTTGAGTGTTCGGGTCGAATTCAACCGTCGCATGAGAAAGATATCTTCCAGTCAATCCTGTAGAAGTAAACACATCATCAAGTGAAGCCTGCGGATTGGCTTTCAAAATTTCAGGCGCGTTTGGTTTCTGCAAACGAAATTCAAGAATTGGAGTTTGCCCGATGAGAGCGATAGCCTGATTGATATCTGTCACTCCAGGAAGTTCCACAATCAATCGGTCATCACGGTTCCCAGAAATAAGTCCCGCTTGTTCTGTTTGAACAAGTGGTTCAGAAACTCCGAAAATATTCACTCGGCGCTCAATCACATCTTTCAAACTACTCATCGCATCAGAAATATTGCTCACTTTCGAGGTATCAGCCTTGTATAAGAGTTCTGTTCCTCCCACAAGGTCGAGTCCAAATTTGAATGGAAATTTAGAACTGGTTTTCTGTCCTTGAACAAGGAAGTACCCGAGCATCACAAACACAACAAGGAGAATGGCTGAAATGATGATGTGTTTCTTTGGTTTCATTTTTTATATACCCACTCGGGATATCAGAGTCTTTATAGTACGCAAAGCAATTTTTAAATCAAGTAGAAACGAACGATTTTTGATGTAATAAAGGTCATATGAAAGTTTCTCTTTGGTCTCAAGCACTGCTTCACTATGGTGTGGGTGACCGATGTCTTGATAAATTTGCGCCCAACCGGACAACCCCGGCTTAATTAAATGACGAATATTATAATAAGGAATCTCACTCGTATAGAGCTTCACCAATGGAGGCAGTTCAGGTCGTGGTCCAATAAGAGAAATATCTCCGCGAAGCACGTTCAGAAGTTGAGGAAATTCGTCCAACCTTGATTTGCGGAGAAAGGCTCCGACCTTGGTCACCTTGAGATTCGTCTTGCCGTCTTTATATTCTCCACTATCGTTCGTATTCATGCTTCTGAATTTAATGATTCTCACTGTTTTGTTCCCTTTGCCTATGCGATCTTGATGAATGAAAATCGGTCCTCCATCTTCAATCTTCATGGCCACGAAAACAAAAGGATAAATAATTAGAGGAACGAGAAGAAGTGGGATGGAAATAAGAATATCCATCAGGCGTTTGAGCACATCATAAGTTTGTCTTGAAGAGGCAGAAATGTTTTCTAAAAACCAATTGTATTTAAGAAGCGAAAGAGGGACACGATTAAAAATATCTTCATAAAGTTTGTGCATATCTATAAACTGAATCTTAGAAAAAATCAGATTATAGAGATGAGGCAAGATAGGCTCAACCTTCTCATTCGCCAGGTCTATGGCAATGAGAGAAATCCTTTCCGAATAAGCTTTGGACACCACTTCGTCGAGGAAATCCTTGCCTTCCATCTTGTCCAAATCAACCGAAAAAGCGAAATGAATACTATGAAGCGGATTGCCGTTCACTTCTTCGAAAAGTTCTTTCATCTCTTCCCCGCTTCCGATGAGCAGAGCATTGACTGATTGACCAGCATTAATGAGGAAGTATCCGTAAGCCCTCCAAAGGAAAATTAGAATCGAGGAAACTAAAAGATAGATGAACAAAATAGTTTTCGGGGTGATGCCGAAGAGAGGGATAGAGTAGAAGAAGAGTACGGCCAATCCAGCATTCACCAGTTGAGTCGAAATGATGCGTGAAGGAAGTTTGGACCAGAGAATGATGATATGCCTCTCATACAAACCGGAAATATAGAACACGAGTATCCATATGGCGAAGAGAACGCAGAAAGGTACGAGGTGAATGGACAAAAGTTCCTGGCTCGGCACGGTGAAAGTTCTCAGAAAGAGAGAAAGCCAAAGAGAAACTATGAACACGAACAGGTCGCCGAAGAAAAGCGCGGAACGACCACTGCCTTTTATAGATTTCATATGCGTCGTGCATTATACCCCAAAATACATATAATGGCTATATGCGAATCATTTATGGCATCACCAAATCGAATTTCGGCGGAGCCCAGAGGTATGTGTTTGATCTGGCTGTTGGAGCAAGGAATGCTGGACATGAAGTCGCGGTTCTCTGCGGAGGCAATGGGTCGCTAGTCGAAAAGTTGAAAGTCGAAAGTATAAAAGTTATTTCCATTCCAGAATTTGGGAGGGATATTTCTCTTATAAAAGATTCCAAGTCATTTCTATTTATTTTAGAAACCCTAAGAAAAGAAAAGCCCGATGTTTTTCATACTAACAGTTCGAAGATGGGTGGAATTGGGAATTTGGCCGGAAGAATGGCTGGAATTAAGAAAATTATTTTCACCTCTCACGGATGGGCATTTAATGAAAACCGAAGTTGGTTATCTAAATTAATTATTTGTAAGTTAGTTTGGTACACAATTATCTTTTCTCACAAAACTATTTGCGTTTCAGAAAAATCTAAACAAAATGTTTCTTGGATGCCATTTTTGAAAAATAAACTGGTTGTAGTTCATAATGGAATAGAAAAATTTGAACTTGCAGAACGCACGAACAATTCTTTCGTCGTTGGTACTATCGCTGAACTGCACCATATAAAAGGTTTAGACATTTTGCTCGGAGCTTGGAAAGAATTTAAGAAAACAAACTCAGGCACACTTCTTATTTTCGGTGATGGCGAAGAGAGAGAAAATCTTCAAAATATGGCTAAGAATCTAGGTATTTTAGACCATGTAATTTTTAAAGGATTCGTAGACAATGCTCGCTCGCTTCTTTCAACTTTTGATATTTTTGTTCTCCCCTCTCGTTCAGAAAATCTGCCTTATGCAATTCTTGAGGCCGGCATCGCCGGTCGCGCAGTCATCGCGAGTCGAGTCGGAGGCATCCCAGAAATAATTCAAAATGAAAATTGTGGAATTTTAGTAGAGAAGGAAAATGTTTTGACCCTCGCAGAAGCTCTCATTAAACTGACAAACAATCAAAACCTTCGAGAAACCCTCGGAAACAATTTACATAAAATTGTTGTCGAACAATTCTCTAAAGAAAAAAAGCTCCGAGAAACTTTGGAGTTGTATAAATAACATACGATATATCGTATGTTATTAAACCCTCGGACCCGCGGAATGAAATTTCATACTTGAGAGGATACCGAGAGCAAACCATTCGGTCACTAGGTGAGAACCACCATAGCTCATGAAAGGTAGGGTGATGCCGGTCACAGGCAGAACTCCGGTATTCATTCCAACATGAATTAGAATATGAATTGTGAATAGAACCACAAGTCCTAAACCGAACAAGGTTTCAAAATTCGAAGAATAATGATAGGCATTATCTACAATCCTAAACAAAAGCACGGAGAATATTAACAAAAGAAAAACTGAACCGATGAAGCCCCATTCTTCGGCAAAGGCCGCGAAGATAAAGTCTGTTTGAAATTCTGGAAGAAACAATAGTTTGGATTGACTTCCTTGCCCAATCCCCTTGCCCATAATCTGTCCGGCTCCTACCGCAATCGTTGATTGATAGGCGTTGTATCCAGTGCTATGAATGTTTTCGAGCGGATGTATAAAGTTTATGATGCGAGCTTTCTGATAATCGACGAAAACGAAGAGCCAGAGAAACGAAACGGCCACGAGGCAAATGCCAGCCACCACGGCCAAATGTTTTTTGGAAATCCCTGAGACAAGGAGCATCCCAATCCACAAGAGAAAGATGGTCACTGCTCCCCCGAAGTCCGGCTCAAGGAAAACGAGAGCGAAAATGATGAACACATACGCCCCAGAAACTAAGATATGTCTTATGTTTGCAATTTCTATATGTCGGCGAGAAAAGTATTTCGCCAGCATGAGAATAGTAATAAACTTCGCTGGATCAGAAGGTTGAAGGGCGAAAAATCCTAAGTGGAACCAGCTTTCTGCCCCTTTGGACGCGTGGCCGGCCACAAACAAAAGCAAAAGCATAAAAATTACAAAGAAAAAAATGGCAACGAGCACTCGAGTTTGTCTTAGAAATCTCCAATCAATAGAGCTGGCTACAAAAAACACAATGACTGAGATTAAAATCCAAATACTTTGTCTAAAGAAAAAATACTGATCACTCGAAAATGAATTCATGGTCACGAGACCGGCCAGTGAGACAAGAATCGCTGGCACAAACAAAAACCAATCAATCCTAGTTCTTTTTTCAAAAAACCTAATGAGATTCGCAGACATTATTTATGATGATTTATTTTGAGCATGTCGAAGAAGCTAGCCGAATCATTGCAAATAACTTTTGTTTGGAAGAATTCGAGGAATAATTTGAAAAGTGGTTGGCCGACCTTGAAAAGGCTCCGGCCAAGTGAAAATCAAAGGTTCAGACGCGTTCGGACCGAGTGTATCCACGAAAGTTTTTGAAGCCCCCACCATGTTTCCATTCTCATCAAAAATGAAAGTGATTAATTCAATATTCATCACTGATTCGAGCGTTGGATTGGTCAGAGTAGCTTCGAGTCGAGGCTCGGTATTGGTGTTCACAAGAGCCCCGTCAGTTATTTTCAAATCAGGCACAACACTTGAGTTTTTCTGCCACACAAGTGCACCTTCGGTCCAAGAGAAAGTGACTCGGGTAGGAACATCGCCGGGGAAATTAAACGGCCCTTCGAAAATTCCGAAGGAAGAGTTTTTCGGGACATAAGTTTCTCCAGTGATAGTTTTCAAAGGCACTGGGGAATTCGCACCATACAAGGTCAGAGAAAACGGAGCATGAAGAATTTCAGCGGAGACGTTTGGGTTTTGAATAAAGGCTACTACCTCATAAGTGCTCGTGGCCACTCGAAGCACCCGCGGGTCACCTTTCATAATGAGAGGTAGAGTGTCCGTGGTACAAACAAGTTCGCACGAACCTCCGCAATCAACTCCCGTCTCGTCTCCGTTTTGTTTCTTATCAAAACACGTCGGCGCTTTGTGAAAAAAGAAATATATTGGTGCGCCGATGAGTACCACTAAAATAAAAATAATCAAAAGAAGAATTACCCTTTTGCGATTGGTGGACCAAGCGTTCATGGATCTATTATAGCAATAATTTTAGATTCTTTATTTGTCGTCATCCTCAAAATACTCATAATAAGACAACGTAGAAATTGAACTAATCATTATCCAAAAGAATAATTCCTCAAATGGAAAAGAATGACCGAGAAGGACTATTTGTCCAATAAACTGGTCTTTGGCCGGGAAACTCCATTGATCAAGCTGAAGGGCTGTTATCTCATACAAAAGAGTGTAGAAGAAAAAATAAATTCCAATCTTAAAGAACTTTGAATAAAGAGACGGTGAATTGGCCAATACTCCGATAAGTGGAAATAGGATTGCGATGATACCAATTTTCAAATAAAAATATTCTATATACAACAGGCTCGGGAAAAAGATGTGAGCGAACAAAATCAGACCCAAGGCGGAAACCCCCATGAGAATCAAACGTCTAGTTTTGGGATAAACTATTTTTTGGACACTTCGATCAAAAAACACTTCATAATAAATGACTATAAAGTATGTATAGAGAACAAGCCAGATAATTTGGATAACAGAAACATACTGGAGGACAAAAATGTTGGGGAGTTCAATTCTCCCAATTGCCCAGCCTTTGGTAAGTTCCATCGTATAATCGAGAATAAAAGCGGCAGGAATAGCAAAAATGAGCGAGAAAACTAGGCTTTTTTTAATTAAATTTTGGTGTTTCCAAGAAAGATACAACGAAGGAATTCCGAAGAAGAGCAGGAGAGAAAGATAGAGTTGGGCATTAAGGACTACCGATACAATGGAGGCAATAATCGGCCAAACTAAAAGAACAACAAATTCATGCTTTTTGATTTTCTTTAACACTAAATAAAGTATATCAGATTAGACAAACAAAAAACCTGTCCTTGATCTTACGACCATTAATGAACTATGGACGGGCAAGCAAAAATAACCCTAGAAATAAGAGTGTTTTGGGCTCCCATACGTTATAATTTAGCTATAGCAAAATTATAACGTAATTAAAATTTTAACTTTTGGGATTAGAAAATTTTTTGATTAAACTCTTGGTTCTGGCGACTACCTACTCTTGCCCATAGGACTACCATCGGCTCAACGAGGCTTAACTGCCGTGTTCGGAATGAGAACGGGTGTGACCCTCGCGACAAATCACCAGAACCAAATTTTCAATCTCAAAAAGTTTTCTCCAACGGGTCTTTTCCTTAAATTATTTTATTTTGAAATGCCCTGAGTTAGGGGCAACGAATTGCCCGTTGTTGGTGTTGTGTTTGTTGATGTTGACACATCACGTGGGCGACGGGACTCGAACCCGCGATTCTCTCAGCGACGGCCGAGTGCTGTACCAGCTTAGCTACGCCCACAAACAGGGGAACGGAAGGATTCGAACCTCCGACGCGCAGAGTTTCAATCTGCCGCTCTACCAACTAAGCTACATCCCCGAGATTACATTACAAACATCCCAACTCGAGACATTCCAAAATTTGATTGTACTCCGACCAAAGGTCGAGAGTCCTCGGTCCGATTAAAAATCGAGACCGGGATTGATTTCATTTAGCAGGACCCCAGAACCAGAATAAATTCGGTTCTGGGCAAGCCCCGTAGTGATCTTTGATCTACTTCGGGGCAGAGAACAGTGAAAATTAAATAGTGATTCCTAAATTTCCTAATAAGAATCGAGCAATTAGTACTTCTCGGCTCAACACATTGCTGTGCTTACACCTAAAGCCTATCAACCTAGTCATCTTCTAGGGCTCTCAACGATTCCTAATCTTGGGGTTGGCTTCATTCTTAGATGCTTTCAGAATTTATCCGTTCCCGACATAGCTACCCAGCGGTGCCCTTGGCAGGACAGCTGGTACACCAGAGGTCAGTTCAACTCGGTCCTCTCGTCGTGTTCTTCCCCTATCACTAGGAGCACAGACTATATCTTCTTCCTTTCCACCTCATCGGCAGATTAGGAAGGCGGCGTATTACCAGTGCAAGCTGTCATTTTCAAAGAAATGATTCACCTATACACAAGTCTGCTCCGACGTACGTCGGAGACAAGTCGTTACGGGGTCAAACCTAATTGAGTCAATAATTCTTTTCTTGTTTTCTTTTTCTTAGTGACATAATTTTCTTTCTGAATTACTAAGATTAGACTAACGAGTTTTCGCAATTGTTTTTTGGACAATTTAGAGAATTTTGTACTAGATAGAATCACACAAGCACTCACAAGTGCTTTGTTTTGAATTTTCTTGAATCGGATATATGGATTAAGTTTTTTGAGAATATTTTCTACCTGTTTGTAGCCGTTTATTCTCAATTCACTCATCCCGTCGTTTCTTCTAGAAACGTATCCTATCTTCAATACTTTCTGTATCCAATAAAGCGTCTTCTCGTGTCGAGTATCTTGATAGAAACAGATAGTGGGCATGAACCGTATTCCGATTCGCCCATCCAAACGCTTCTTAATTTGAAGCATCAGAGACCCATCTCCATCAAGAAACCCAGCGATATACGCTAACTCAATTTCGGATTGACTTCCCACGGTATTGTCTTGTGTCCTTCTGGTCCTCAAGTAAGTCATACTTACCATTGTATCACTATCTATGGACTAGACCGATAATGATTATCAACAGACCAAACATTCACAAGATTTCACCGTTATAGCCACTTTGTCATCAACGATTACTCGCTGAAGTAGCAAAATTTACTAGAGTCAAATCCCCTCAAGAATCAAACGCCTGCAGTAGATAGGAGACCAACCTGTCTCACGACGGTCTGAACCCAGCTCGCGTAACTTTTTAAATGGCGAACAGCCATACCCTTGGAAGCTTCTCCACCTCCGGGATAAGTTGAGCCGACATCGAGGTGCCGAACTGTGCCGTCGCTATGGACGCTTAGGCACAACCAGCCTGTTATCCCCAGGGTAGCTTTTATCCGATAATTTTTAGCCGCCTCTAATGCGCACTAAAAGTTCACTATGCTCCGCTTTCGCGTCTGCTTGTCATGTACGACTCACAGTCAAGCCAGCTTATGCCATTACACTATCGGCACGGTTTCCATTCGCGCCTAGCTGACCTTAATAGACTCCTCCGTTACTTTTTAGGAGGATAGCGCCCCACTAAAACTGCCCGCCAGATACTGTCTCTAGACGTTTTTTCCGTCTAGGTTAGAAAGTACAATTCACAAGAATGGTATTTCACTGTTGGATCCATCCCGACCGAAATCGGGACTTCAAATCCTCCCATCTATGCTACGCAGGTAAATCGTAATTTCAATATCAAGTTGCAGTAAAGCTCCTGGGGTCTTTTCGTCTATCTGCAGGAAACCGGCATCTTCACCGGTATTGTATTTTCACCGAGCAGGTCCCCGAGACAGTTCTCCAGTCATTACACCATTCGTGCGCGTCTGAACTTCATTTGAGTTTGACTGTTCTACTTGCGCGAGTAGAACCTCCTTCCCCACATTCCTGTGGGCATTAGACTATATCTTCTTCTGCAATGAGTTGAGAATTGTGGCCAAAGGAAGCTTGCGCTTGCCCGAACCATTCATCTTGTATGCTTGTTTTAAGATTTTTCTTAATCCAGACACATTTTGGTGCTTGAAACTTTTCATTTCTCTGCAAATTTCTGCGAATAACAGAAAATCTTTTTGTTTAGATGATTTTAGTGGAAATTTTCGAAAATGTGGAATGACCTTGGTTAAAAGATCTTCCGCTTTTCTTATTTCATACTTGAGAGTTCTATCACTCCAGTCGCGACGTATATGTCCACAATCGAAATATTTCATCATCAAGTCCAAGACTTCGCGTCGATCGTAATTCTGACCAACACAGAAACTTGGTTTTACCTCCCACCCAATCCGAAGCTTCTCGCGTTTCGAAAATGAAACTGAAAAGCATCCTTCACCATCAACATAACCAGAAATGTAGTTTGCAAGCTCTCGTTGCAGAGCCGGCGTGTTATAACCTTTCATGCTATATATTATAGCATTACCCGGGCTATCTGTGTCACTGCTATCCAACAGTGACACAAGTCGTTACGGGGTCCTCGATTTAATAAATTAAATCGGGACTTCCCACGGTATTACCCTTCTTTTTAAGAGTCGGGCTTCACCGTTATAAGCCGAATTTTTCATCGAGATTACTCTCGAAGCTGGCAATTCAATTACCAGACAAGGAATTTCGCTCTTCTATTCCTTTTAATTAAGAAGGACTATATCTTCATCCGATCGAAATCGGAGCATGGCGTATAGTCTCTCCGTGCCATGTAACTCTCTTCGCATTACTGCGAAGCAGGTAGCTTTTTGTGTAATGTAATCATTCAACTGTTTACTTCCGCATTCTGACGGTCCCAGTTATTCTGAAACCTTCTTTTGAAAGTTTCAGAACCTTAGGACCGTTATAGTTACGGCCGACATTCACCAGGGCTTACAAGATCCAGCTCAAGTCTTGCGACTATCACCACTCTCGTTTAACCTTCTGGCATTGGTCAGGTGTCACCCCCTATACATCCTCTTGCGAGTTCGCAGGGAGCTGTGTTTTTGATAAACAGTTGCCAGAGATACTTTAGCTGCGGCCCCAAACTCTTGCGAGTCAGGGCAAGCCTTATTCCGAAGTTACGGCTGCTTTTTTGCCGAGTTCCTTGGGGACGTCTCACTCGTTCGTCTTGGTCTACTCGACCTGAACACCTGTTTCGGTTTGCGGTACGGTTAACTACGCAATAAGTTTAGAGAATTTTCTTGGAGGATAGCTTTGTATCATTTATGAAGGGTTGCCCCTCCACATTTCCGCTACATTTGGAATCGGTATTAAAACCAGTGCCGGGATTTTCCACGGACACTTCCTCAAGTCACGGACGTCAAATCCGATAATGCGCGATACATACTTATCCTCGTCCTCCCATCACTTGCATAATTAGTCATGGAATATTAACCATGTGTCCATCGGATGCGGTTCTCACCATTTCCTTAGGCCCGACTAACCCCTCTCCGACAATCGTTGAGAGGGAAACCTTGTTCTTTCGACGTGCGGGTTTCTCACCCGCATTGTGGTTACTTGTGCCAACATTCTTACTTCGCAACGCTCCAGCGTGGGTCACCCCTTCGCCTTCACAGCAGATGCGAATACTCTCCTACCGCTCGTGCGAAGCACGAGCAAGTCAAAAGTCTAAAGTAAAAAGTAAGTACATGTTGCATTCACTTTCGACTTATTACTTTTAACTCGTTTGTGCTTCGCACGAACCCTCAGTTTCGGTACTACACTTAGCCCCATGAATCTGCGGTGCGATATCTCTTACTGAGTGAGCTGTTACGCTTTCTTTAAAAGATGGCTGCTTCTAAGCCAACCTCCTCAGTGTCAGAGAAATTTCACCTCCTTAAGTGCACTTAGCATGAATTTAGGGACCTTAAATAGAGATCAGGGCTGTTTCCCTTTTGACCACCGGAGCTTAGCCCCCGGAGTCTAACTGCCGAGCTTTTAATCATCGGTATTCGGAGTTTGATAGGTTTAGCGAGATTTCTCCCTGTCCAAACCTTCCAGTGCTCTACCCCAGTGGGGAACACGCGACGCTAGCCCAAAAGCTATTTCGGAGAGAACCAGCTATTACCAGGCTCGATTAGCTTTTCACTTCTTATCACAAGTCATCCGAGAGTATTGCACGGCTCACCGGTTCGGGCCTCCCCCCGCCTTTCGGCGGGGTTCACCCTGCTCATGACAAGCTCGCTCTGGCTTCGGGTCTTATGCATACTACAAACGCGCTATTCACACTCGGTTTCCCTATGGCTCCACCCTTTATTGGGGCTTAGCCGCGCAGTATGCATAAACTCGTTGGCTCATTCTTCAATAGGCACGCCGTAGAGGATATAAATACCCTCGCCGACTCCTTGTAAACATACGGTTTCAGATCTATTTCACCGCCCTTACCGGGCTGCTTTTCACCTTTCCCTCACGGTACTAGTTCACTATCGATCTCCAAGAGTATTTAGCCTTACCGGTTAGTTCCGGCAGATTCCCCCGAGCCATTCGTGTCTCGAGGTACTCAAGAACAGAAACGAAAGAGATGTTTGATTTTCGCTTACGGGACTATTACCCACTCGGGTGCTACTTTCCAAAAGCTTCTGCTAACCAAACATTTTTTGACTCTCCGTCCGCGATATAAATCGGGACCGTTTCTGCCTTACAACCCCCAGCATCAATCTCCATCCCGCTACGAGAGCGGGACAAAGAATGAAACTGGGTTTGGGCTTCTTCCTTTTCGCTCGCCGCTACTAAGGAAATAACTATTGTTTTCTTTTCCTCCAGTTACTGAAATGTTTTACTTCACTGGGTGAGTTTCCCGCCTAATTGACGGGATGATATCAAAAGATACCGGGTTTCCCCATTCGGACATCTCCGGATCAAAGGTTGCTAGGCACCTCCCCGAAGCGTTTCGCCGCCATGCTACGTCCTTCATAACCTCATTGGAGTCAAGGCATCCACCGTACGCCCTTAAATTTCCTATTAGGAAATTTAAAAACCACCCCGTACCAGAACAAAGTTCGGTACGGGGTAGCCCCGTACTGAGCTTCGCTCTAGTACTGGGGCACTTACCTTACTAAACAATTCTGGTACGGTTACTTAATTTTCTTTGAGTGCTCAACACCCCGTCCAGGCGTGTTGAGTTGACTCTGCTCTGTCCTGCTAAATGAAATCAATACTTTCATTTAGCAATCATCCAGCACCAGATCAAAGATCGATGCTGGACTTTACCCCGAACCGAACTTTGTTCTGGTTCGGGGCGTCCATCTCCAAAAGCGAAAAGACCCGCTTGGTCAAATTCTTCCGTGATGGTATTCAGTTGTCAAAGTTCAGATTAACCCCGAACCGAACTTTGTTCTGGTTCGGGGGCCCAAGAAATGAAGACCCCGCTTCTTCGAAGCGGGGTCTTTTAGACCAATAAATAACCTCGTGGTTATCTATACCGCTTGAAGTTATTAAGTCTTTTCAACATATTTTGGGTAATCACAATCTTATACTATCCCCATTTTAATGTCAATCCCGGTCTCGATTAACATCGAGACCGAGGACTCTCGACCGTAGCGTCGGAGCAAGGGCTCAATAAAGCCTGATTTTCTCTTTCCAAGGGGAGGGCTTGGATAAAACTGGGGGTAACTTAAGGATATTACTACTAGGCAAGACCTAGCAGCATAATTTTATTTTGGGTCATCAATCAGTCTCAATTTCACAAGACGCGCGACAATCCCCCCTCTCTGTCTTCCGAAATCTTTCATCATATTTTGAATACTCTCGCCAATACTAAATTGCTTTTTAAGAAGATTATCTTCTTCCTCTGTCCAGCGTTTGTAAGCATTTGGATTTTTTATTCTAATCGTCTCGAATGTTTTGGATTTTTTAATCTCAGATGACGCTTTATTTGAATGAGATTTCTTTCCCCCCGATGCTCGAATAAAGTCATCGTGCATTTTTTCAATTTCTTCTGTCTTTAATTTATTGAAAGAATTTTGTGCGGCGATTGATGATTCTTTAAACTTTAGATCATGTTCCATAATATCTGGATGAACCTCAAGAGCACGTTTGTTTGTACCCGCAAGGCTAAGTCCCACCAAAGTTCGAACGCGCGAAAGGGCCACATAACCTTGGCCATATTCAAATGTATCCGAAAGATCCATATGAGCAGAATCCAAAGACATGCCCTGACTCTTATGGATAGTGATAGCCCAAGCGAGTCGGAGAGGAATCTGGCTAATAGAAGCAAGAACTCTATTATTCTCCTCAATCGCCCATTCGGTTTTCTCCACTTCAATAGTTTTATTTTGATCCGTTTTAACTAACGGCAAACCGCTTGTTTTCGAAAATCCAGACACTACGCCGAGTGTGCCATTCACGAAACCTTCTTCGAAATTATTCTTGGTGAACATTACGCGGGCACCAACCTTCAAATAAAGAGTCTCTGGTGAGAGGCACCCTTTCTTCAATTGAACAACCAACTTTTCTGATCCTCGACTTTCCATAACAAATAAACGTGAATCTGTAGAAAGTTTTTCTAATTCATGCCCATTCAAACTATCAACATCAACATTGTGTGAAAAAAGACGCGGAATATCATTTAAATCTTGAGTAGCATTAAATCGGCTCTCTAAAAGTTTAAGATGATCCTGCGTTACCCGGCCTCGACGAATCGCGCCGAGTAATTCTAAAAATACATTGTCTTCCTGTCTGTGTTGTTCTGAAAGATAACAAACAACAAACGATGATTTGTCCCACGAAGTTGAATGGAAAGCAAAACGAGAGTCAACCATAGATTCATCATTATCAAAAAGCTTTTTTAAATTTGATGATTGTGTTCTGGATACAACCGGTGGAAGTTGGAAAAAGTCTCCAACCAAAACTACTTGGAGTCCACCAAAGGCCGAGTTCGAATTTCTTAAGGCCTTACACACCCTGTCGACCATCGAAAGGGTTTGATTAGAAAGCATGGAAACCTCATCAATGATAAGAATGTGGGCATTATTCACTCGCTTCACCAATTTCTCATTCGTCGTCATTTGATCAAGGTCATATTCAGTTAATTTATCTTTAATACCCAAACCAGACCATGAGTGAATTGTATAGCCCCCTATGTGCGTTGCGGCGATTCCAGTAGAAGCAGTAATACTCGGCTCTATTCCCTGTTCACGAAGCCACGCCACATAAGTATTGACCATGTGAGTTTTCCCCGAACCCGGCTCACCAGTTAAAAATACATTGGCGCCGGTTTTAAGAATGGTTAATGTTTCTTTTTGAGTCATGTTCTGAATAATACCAAATTTAGTTTAGTTCTGTTAAACCTCTCACAATGGTCAACACTGAGTGTTGACCATTCATGAGTCTACGTTATCTATTTGCTATAGCAAACTTATAGCGTATTTGCGCCGTGTACGATAATATATCGTATGTTATTGGGTTTGAGGTTTTTTGGAGCGAAGTGTGTTTAGGATGAAAGTAAGAATGATACTTGAAACAAAGAAGATTAGTGACCAGCCGAGGAAATCTTGTCCAACAAAAATAGCTAGAGCTAATGCGGGCAAGGCAATAATTCCGATTTTTAATTTTTTTCTCCCTTCCCCCCAAATGCCAAAAATAATCGGGGTGAGAATTAAATAGACCCAAAAGAAGCCATTTAGAATCCACGAAATTTCGTTGGGGACAAGAAATAAAGACCCTGACGGTGGTAACAGAAAATTTGTTATATATCCAAATGGATAAGCTAAAATTACAGAAAGGATTATTAAAATAATCGACAATCCAAAATTTCTTTTCATATTTTTTTAAACCAGTTTTTAATATTAGTTAAGGTTTGTTTAAGTTTATCAAATTTCAAAAATTTTCCTATGCTGGCCCATTTGCTTTCGAGACTTTTAAAAGCTACTGCTGTATTTTGAAAGTTAGTTGACGTGGGTTGAATCGCCGGAATATCTTTAGTTTTTTGGGCTACAGTATTTTTAATAAAAACTTTTTCTGCCTGAGATGTAGAAGTCGACATGTCTACTACCTTAATTAAAGTTTTTCTATGGCTTGAAGAAAGAGGGGTTTCTTTGTTCGAGATAATTGGGTTCTCCGATTTAATAATTGGTACGTCTGTGAATTCATCTGAATGAATACTGATGTTGGAAACAGTAGAATTGTTCACCTTAAAATCAAGAGTGCTAGTGGCATTGGTTAAAATGGTACTGGTATAAGCTGATTCAGTTGAAGTATCGTTGTTTATATTCCCCACCTTGACCGTATAATCGCCACCTGGCCCAGTGCCTTGAACCTCTACTTTGTACTCACCACCAATCGGATCCGGAATGGTGATGAATTCTTCGTCTGTTGAGAATCCAGAATAAAACGCACCCGGGATTTCGTTTATTTGTTGACCCGTAGAAAAGTCCTTGCCTACCCTTTTCCCATCAGGGGCAATCAGCACAATATCAGCCGGAGAAAGAACCCCTGCGATAAGTATTCTCGAGACAATCGAACGGTTAATTGTTTTTGAAGTGGTTGAACCAGTCAGCTGATTGTAAATATAACTTTCTTGAGAAGTGGGAAGCTCTGTATGGGTTGAATTGACCACAATGTCTGTTTCTGTAGACAAAGAAGCGCTGACCAACGGGACAGTTTCATCTCCCCTTCCTTTGATTAAGCCATGATCACCAATAATAATTTTGAAACCTTCTGGATAACCGTCTGCCCAAAGTGGAAGTTGGGTTGAATCAACTATTCTTATCACTGAATTGGTAGAAGTGCCTGTGTCTCCAACAACATTTTTTATGTTTATGCCTAGAGTTAATAGAACGGATTTCTTGCTGTCTAGTTGTTCAAGAAACGTATTGATAGGGTAGCCGCTTGGATAATGAATTAAACCATCATTTGTAACTGGTTTTAAATAATCATAAATGGGCAGAAGTTGTTGGACGGAAGTGATTGGGAAATTTCTTACATAATCAAATAAATTGTCGAAACCCTTCTCTTTCGCTTGGAGTGTAAAAATAAATTTAAGAAGTAATCCTTCTTTTCCTGTAAATTCTCCTGCTTCCCACGTGAGATAATCAGCAGTTGCACCTTTATGCGGTGTTCCAAGAAAAATTAAATTATCAATATCATTCGCATATTGTGAAGATTCTGCATAATACTGAGCTACTAATCCACCCATGCTATGAGCGACAACATCAACTTTCGCGCAATGACAAACCCCCTTAACCTCATCAATTTTTGATTTGAGAAGTGTCGCAGTATCAACGTTTGATTTTCTCCAGTCATAAGGAAAGGTGAATAATGTCTGGTCTAACAAATACCCATTTAAAAGCAAGGTATCAACCAGATTGTCATAAACATGGAAAATTGGATCAATAACCCATATTCCATCTTTCTCAGCTGAACCCAAAATTCCAGGGATAATGATGACGGGATTTATGGGCTTAGTCGGGTCCCTCTTCAACCATGGATCATAAATAACATTGTCTACCACCTTATCGCCAACACCAGTTGGAGTTGAGGTACTAACATTGTTTGGCCCTGTATCACTGCCCCACCAATTATTTTGAGCTTCCACCGTTTGTCCGGATTCTCTCAGCACACCAAAAATAGTATTGTCATGAAAGTTGTTGTTAGAGAGCGACAGAATTCCTCCTCGATATCTAATTCCGTAAAGCTGAGCGGTGAATTCGCTGTGGGATATAGTCGTCGTCCCAGAATCCATAAAAACTCCGGAACTAAAATTGTGGCCGAAGAAAGAAGAGCCCGCGTTGAAAGTTCCACTATTGTATATAGTTTCTCCTAAACCAGGCAAACCAATACTGGCTCCTCCGTAACTTACAGAAACATTTTGGAAATCGACATTTGAGCTTGGACCGAAAACCAAAGCTTGCCAATTCATCGGGGCGGGAGTACTCGTGTTGCCATCTCCATTCGTATCTCCCCCAACGGAATCATCTTTCAGAGAAGTGAAATAAATTTTCGCCTGATTTGTACCATGAGCAACAAGATTCCCATCCACGTTGAGCATTCCATTGCCGGAAATATTTCCGAGTTTAACAATCGTGCCGGGGTCAATATTTAAAGTATTCCCGAATGGCACAGACACATAGCCATTATAAAGAATAATGGGTAAATCTTGACTGTTCCAGCTTGAATTATTCTTTGGTGTGCCAGAAATCTCAAATCCCCTATTGGTAATATCAGTGCTTGTGTTGCCAGAATGGACAAAATCCGCTCCGGCGTTTATAAAGGCCGTTTTGACATTTCCAGAAAAATTATTATTGGAAAGAGTAAATAAGTTTGTTCCTGAATAATAAACTCCTGATTGAGCATTGTTTTGGATGGAAGTATTAGAAATAGTGGTAGTGCCATTTTCTGACATTACCCCAAAATATAAATGATTTGAAATAACTGAATTATCTATAGTCGTCGTCCCGTTTTTCTGCCAAACACCTTTTTGATTGTTTTGATTAATAATCGAATGGTTTATCTTTAGATCTCCCCCATTATTTTCTATACCAACAAAATCCCCGTATCCAGAACCACCAGACCCTCCGTACTGAACACTGACATAATCCAAATCTCCAGATGATTCTTGATTAAAATAAATCCCTTGCCAATCTTTGGCAGTTGGACTTGTACTCGTGGCATCAGAATTTGTGTCACCCCCAAGAGAGTCATCGTTGAGAGAGGTAAAATAAATTTTGTTCTCACTTGTTCCTTTTGCTACAAGCGAACCGTTGATAGTGAGCACTCCGCCTCCGCCTATTTGAAATTTTAAAATAGTTCCAGGTTCAAGAGTGAGGGTCACATCTGTAGGAACAATGACATTACCATGGATGAGATACGCGCCGTTTGTTGGAGACCAGTTTGAATTAGAAGAGATTGTTCCCGAAACATCAGTATTTGCATGAACAGTCAGAGAGAAAAACAAAAATATAAATAGTAAATATTTTTTCATTTATTTCCAAAAAAGAAAAGCCTTAAGCTTTCAAGGAAGCTTCTGTGAGCTAGTTTTGGGGGAGTAGAGGTAGAATTTGTGACAAGAGAGGAAGGTAAGGAGCTTAAAGCCATAGCGGGAGAAGCTAGATAACCTGAATTGTTTGAGATAGAAATGAGCTCTTTTTGAATTTCTACTGCTTTTGAACGCAAGGCTTCAATTTGTTTTTGGTCAAAGGATTTCTTCTCAGTGATTTGCACTGCGGGAACAAAAGATTTATTCAAACTGTCTCCTATTACAACCATCAACACATCATTATTGTTCATCGGGTGAAGACCAGTTACAGAATCTGGGAATGAAATTTGCTGTCCAGCTTTAATAATCGTATCTTCGGGAAAAACAAAAGTTTTTCCTTCTGATTGAATGGCCCGACCAAAAAGATTTACTTCGTATTTTGAATTATTTTTAATCTCTATTCTTTTTGATGAAACGTCGGAAATAACAAAATCCTCTGGAATAATCTTTACCTCAGTTCTCGATATCGCTTGTCCGGCTGGTGAGACAGCATTCAAGACGACAACATAGTCTCCTGGATAAGCATAAGAATGACTAACGATGTGACCATATCCAATCGCTCCATCCCCAAATGACCATTTGTAATTTGTATATCCATTGAAATCCGCATTTGATTCTCCTCTAAATTCAATCGGTGTACCAACCATTCCTAATCTAGATCTGCCTGCCCCGACTTTATAGGCAATTTCTGGAATCACCTTAGATAGAGGGACCGAGCTGTAATGAACGGAAACATCTCCGGCTTGGGTGGTCGTGTTGTTTGAAGAATTTTGATTGGTGTTTGTGGTTTGGTCTGTATTTGTTGGAGTAGAAGTAGAGGTCGTAACAGGTGAATCAATAGAACCAACAGTTATGTAATCTTTAATTTTTGAAAAAATACTATCCTTGATACCACTTACATTCATTATGTCTTCTATTTTCTGAAAAGGGCCGTTTTGGGTTCTATAGTCAATAATTCTCTGGGCATATGAGGATCCAATACCATTAAGGGTTTGTAACTCAGAAGAGTCGGCAGTATTAATATTTACAAGTGCGACTTGAGCATAAGACAAAAATGGCAAGAAAAAAAGACCGAACCCAATCAAAAGGATTTTAAATTTTGATTTACCGCATTCTGACATAAACAATAAGGACGAAAGAAAGAACGATCAAAAAAAAGAAAATCGCTAGAAACTTAAAAAAAGTTTTATCGAAATATTTCACAAACTTACTATAGCAAACAAAAAGAATAAAAATCCTGGGGATAACAATTTGTGGACAAAATCAAAAACCCCCTTACGGGGGTTTTTGCTACTCGTACTAGCCTAAGCCAGTATTGAGAGTTGATTCCGAATCTTTTGGATTACGGAAGTTGAACTGCTGGAGAAGTTTGCCAGTTAGTCTTGCCATTCATGAAGCTTGAAACATTTGGAGCACTGATGCCAGTCAATGACCACTGAATGCCATCGAGAGCCACGGTGTATGAACCACCGGTTACGAGGGCACTTGTAGCCAAACGACCTTCGGTGTACTGAGTAACAGTAACTGTCGCCGAGTTGTTTTGGGCAACTTTGAAAGCATTTGATCCTCCAATACCAGTAGTCGACACTCCTGTAGGAATAGCGAAGCTGGTTGTTGAAGCTACTGTAATCTGGGCGTCAACTGCGCCTCCCTTGTATACACGAGAGAGGAAGGTTGTTGAAGCTGCCTGTGTACCAAAGTAGATATCTGAACCAACTGCTTGAATACCAACCACGAAGGTTGAAACAAGAGTTGATGTTGATACGTTGGCTTGAGAAGCAGTGGCTGACTTCACAATTGTGGGAGTACCAATGATAGTGAAGACAGGGCCTTGGTTACGAACAAGGATGCTGTTTGAAGTAGCTGAACCTGTGGCAGTGACAGTTGTACCGGTCGAGCTTTGGGCTGTAACGGTTGTAACTGAAGCCGTGAAGGTTGTCTGAGTCGCAGTTGCACCTTGGACATCAACTGCAAGTGTGAAGGCCTTTGTGGTGCCCTTTGGAATCACTTGGTTGATAGAGGCAAAGGTTGCAATACCAGTAGCAGTAACTGCTGAAGCCGAGTTAATCAAAGTACCTGAAGTGCCGTTTCCAGCATAGAGGTAAGTTGATGAAGCTGAAGCAGTACCACCTGACTGTGTAGTCGTGGTGGTAAGGTCTGTGATGGTGACATCATCTGACTGTGCAGTGAAGTCAAAAACCAACAGAGGAACCTTGAGCTTTGAGTTAACTGAAGCACCATCAGCAGCCACTACTTCTGAAGTAAGAGGAGTAGCTGAATCTGCTGACATGCTCAAAGTTGCGCTGTCGCTCAAGTTTGCACTTACGGTCACTGCATTGCTGATTGTTTCAGCAATTGGCAATGGTCCACCTGTACCTGCATAAAGATCTATACCTGCTCCGTCAACACCTCGGATACCATTGGCTTGGATACCCACTGTGTATGCAGTTCGGTAAGTAGAATCGATTGCTGAGTAAAGGTCGGCAGCCACGGTGTAAGTTCGGGTCGTGTTCTTTGGAATCACAGAACTGAAGCCTGTGATAGTAGCAAAGTAGTTCGAACCGCTCTTCGAGACCGTAGTCGAATTCAACGGAGTGGATCCGAGGACTTTTCCTGCATCATCCAAAACGTAGAGAGTCGAGAAGATCTTGTTGTAGATCGTGGTTGTTGTACCGAGGTCAACCTGAACACGCTGAAGTGCAATGTCAGAGCTCAAAGCCTTGGCTTGGAAAGCCATGACAGGAACCTTGACTCCACCGGCGTAAATCGTGTTGCTTGATACAGGTCCGATAGTTGCAGAAAGAATACCTTCTGCACCTGGGGTAGTAATACCAGTACTTACTGGTGTTCCGGCTGGAGTACCTGCTGGTGTTCCGGCTGGAGCTGAAGCATTAGCTAATGCTCGAGACTTCGGTCCGAAGTATCCAGCGGTTGGGCTGATGCTGTTAGCTGACTGCCAAGCTGATACTGCAGCCTTGGTTTGTGCACCGAAGTAACCGGTAGCACCGGCAGCGATTGAAAATCCCTTGCCGATGAGCCAGTTCTGAAGTGCGGTGACATCTGTACCTCTGCTACCAACCGTGAGGTCAGAGTTAAAGGTTACTGATGCTGACGAGCCTCCGCTCATTGCGGAAAGCTGAGCCATAAGTGCATTGATTTGTGCCTGGAGTTCAGCAACTGTAACTGCGCTTGCTACTGGAGCAAACGAAGCGACAGCCATAGCTGCACCCGCGAAAGCGGCGACAAATTGTGCTTTTCGTGTTTTTAACATTTTATAATTTAATTCTAATGCGCATTTGCTTCCCCAAAACTAATAATATGGGCAGGGTCACAATGCGGGTATTAATTGCCGACGACGGATAAGCCTTCGCCGGCAAGCCTCGAGATAAATCGAGACTGACTGATAATTCTGCACCCATTTATTATAGCTGAATGGAGATTTAGAAGCTTTAAAATGCTGGGGATAACTACCCTAGAGCATACACCAGAGCCTCTTTCAAGTCAATTTGGCCCTTATTTTATTGAGCTAAAGAATACTTGCTCCAACGTTTCTCCCCTATTTTCTTTAGAGTCCCATCGTGCACCATAGCCATAAGTTCTCTTTGAATAGTCTTCTCACTACAGCCGTTTATAAGGGGAAAAACATCCTTTATCATGATTTCTTTTTTGCGCTTTAATAGGTTAATTATGGTGCTCTGTCTAGTGTTTTTCTTCACCGCCACCACACTATAATTCTTGAGTGACTTTGATTCCCGTCTAGAACCGAGGCGAGCTAAATCAGTCTCACTCATTCCATGTCCTTTATACAACCCCCTCTTTTCCTCAATTTTGTCTTTTATAATATTTGGTAATTTCGATTCATTTGATTCAATTGTGGATGATGCGTCAGAAATGCTTGAACCGAAAAAATCATTGGAAAGCAAGCTTTGATTAGGTTTTTCTAAAACATTTGAAGAACTGGAAATAGAATCAATAAACTTAGAAAGTTCGTTTGATAATATTTCATAATTCATTGAAGAAACTAATCCAACTTGTTTGGCTATGTGAAAAAGACTATCAATCTCTAGGACTGTATTCTTCACGTCCATAATAGCTTTGTCGTTTGAAAAGAGCTCATTGTCCTTTATAAAAAGGGCCGTTGTTGGAAGATTCAAACCAAGCGTTCTAAGCTTCCATTTTAAGGGTTCTTTATCATCAAAGAAACTCGTAATGAGATACACCGCGGAGGCTATTTTCTCGGTCTTTTTTAATATTTCTGTCTTTATCATGTCCTTTATAAACTACCACACTTTGTCCTTTATTGCAAGTCCTGGACATTATAGGACATTAGGGACAAACATTGCAATAGAAAAATTTGTGAAATGTCGTGTGATATGATTAAGCTATTAAATTGGCCAGAAATGAGCAAAAAACCTAAGAAAATGAATCGTTCCAGGGATGAAAGGAAACCATCGTTTCTAGAGAGAATTTCAAGAGAGACTCTCAATGCAGTCCTCGGCGTACTTTCTTCATTGGTTGCCGTATTTCTCTTGGCCGCAGCTTTCGGAAAGAGCGGTGTGGTTGGAATATGGGTTTATGATTCTCTTTCATTTCTTTTTGGTGTTGGATATTATCTTGTACCATTGGTTTTCGTTATTCTCGCGATTTCATTCTTTCAATCTAAAGAGAAAAATTTCGCTCTCCCTCAAACCTTGGGTTCTATTCTATTCTTCATATCATCGCTTGGCCTAACTAATCTTCTTTTGCTAAATCAAGGAGGCTTGGTGGGTGGATTCATTTCTTCTCCCCTTTTGTCTCTCTTCGACAAACCGCTTTCGATTGTCATCTTAATTGCTTTGATAATTATCTCTCTGTTGGTGGTCTTCGACCAAAGAATAAAGTTTGATCTTCTATTTTTGTTCTCGCGTATATTCCACAAAAAGGAAATTATTCCCAATACTTTAGAAATTGAAGAAAACGAAGAGGTGGACAAAGCAGTTGAAAAGATGGAGCAGACCAAACCCATTGTTCAGGAAAATGAAAAAATTGGCGCGTTCAAAAAACTTTTAACAAGGGATGACGAAGGATTCACACCAATGATTACAAAAAGACTTGGCAAAGCATGGGTGCCTCCTCCCCTTTCTCTTTTGGACAAGGATAGAGGCAAGCCAGGAGTTGGTGATATCAAGGCCAACGCCAACCAAATCAAACGCACACTTTTGAATTTCGGGATTGTAGTTGAAATGGATGAAATTTCTATCGGACCATCTGTCACTCGCTATTCTCTCAAACCGGCCGAAGGGGTAAAGCTTTCAAAAATCCTTGGCCTTCAAAACAATCTCGAACTTGCACTGGCCGCTCACCCGGTCCGTATTGAAGCTCCAATTCCCGGTCGTTCTCTCGTCGGGATTGAAGTGCCAAATACTTCTAAGGCCACCGTCGGTCTCGGCTCACTTCTTTCAGAACCAGAATATGCAGATTCTGATAAACCACTTCTCGTTTGTCTCGGACGCAATATTTCTGGCTTTTCTCGTTTTGCCAATTTGGGGAAAATGCCTCACATCCTAGTCGCTGGTGCCACCGGCTCGGGGAAATCTGTCACCATACATGCCATCATCAATTCACTCCTGTTTAGAAATCCTCCAGAGAATCTCAAGTTCATCATGATTGACCCCAAGCGCGTTGAGTTAACTCTCTACAACAAAACCCCTCATCTTTTGACCCCAGTCATCACCGATCCGAAGAAGGCTATTCTTGCGCTCAAATGGGCAGCCAAGGAAATGGAACGCCGATACAATATTCTCGAAAGCCATAGCGTGCGAGACATAGATTCGTATCACAAAAACATTCTACTTCCGGCTCTGAAGAAAATTCCGAACAATCCGCCAGCTGGCGGACAAAATCCGACCGGAGAAGAGCCTGATTCCATGCCTTTCATCATTGTGGTGATAGATGAACTCGCTGATTTGATGCAATCATATCCTCGTGAACTTGAATCAGCTATTGTGCGCTTGGCCCAAATGTCTCGGGCGGTCGGTATCCACCTCATTATTTCAACTCAACGTCCATCCGTGAACATCATCACCGGATTAATCAAAGCGAACATCCCAGCACGAATTGCCCTTCAGGTTTCCTCGCAAATTGATTCGCGCACTATTCTCGATGCGGCTGGAGCAGAAAAATTGCTAGGTGCGGGTGATATGCTTTTCCTCGGTGGAGAAATGTCCAAGCCCGAACGTATTCAATCTGCTTATATTTCTGAAGGTGAAGTTAAAAGTGTAGTGAAATATCTTTCAGATACATATGTAGAAGAACTTAATCCTCAAATAGATTTCACGAATGGGGAAATAGATAATTCTATCTTCTCAGCCACTCTTGGTGATGACCACGAAAACGGAGATGACGATGAACTTTATGAAGAAGCTCGAGAAATTGTGATGAGTGCGGGCAAAGCTTCAACTTCTTATCTTCAAAGAAAATTGAGAGTCGGCTACGCGCGTGCAGCAAGGTTGATAGATTTGCTCGAAGAGAAAGGGGTGGTGGGGCCGGGTTCAGGGGCCAAACCCCGCGAAGTTATAGGCTTTAGTGGAAACAACAATGAATCTTCGGACGAATTCCTTGATTCCCCCACTATTGAACAAGAAGAATTATGGAAAGAATAAATTTTTCAACTAAACAGTGGGTTTTCATCGGACTCTTTGTTTTCGTTGGTCTTTATTCTCTTTTTCAAGCGCGTTTTATTATCCTCGGGCCAAGGCTTGCGGTTTATTCTCCGGAGAATGGTTCTTCTCTCGCCTCTCCGGTAGTCACTGTCACCGGTCGAGCCACAAATATTGCTTTCATTAGTTTAAACGACAGACCAATCTACGTAGACAAAAATGGTAATTGGAGTGAGAAATTGATTGCTCCGGAAGGCTTAAGTATAATGACTATTCGAGCCAAGGACCGATTCGGTCGTAGCACAGAAAAACAGATTGAGGTAATGATAAATTAATAGTTCGGTGATACTCACTATAAATAAATGAAAAAAAATAAAACAGAAAAAGCCCCAAAAACACTCGGTGAAAGAAATGAATCCAAGAATATTGATTCAACTCTTGATGCTATCAAGATGAAATTCGGGGAAGATTCAATCATGATGCTTGGAGCCAAGCCTCGAGTCGGAGTAGATGCCATCTCGACCGGTTCAATCGGACTTGATTATGCGCTCGGAGTAGGCGGGTTGCCTCGAGGAAGAATTATTGAAATCTTCGGGCCAGAATCTTCGGGCAAGACTACCCTATCGCTTCATGTCATAGCCGAGGCTCAAAAACTCGGAGGAATTTGCGCTTTCATTGATGCTGAACATGCAATGGATCCGGAATATTCCAAACGCCTGGGAGTCAAGATTGATGAACTCTTAATCTCACAGCCAGATACGGGCGAACAGGCCCTCGAGATTGTCGAATCGCTCGTGCGCTCGGGCAAGATTGATGTGATTGTCGTTGACTCCGTCGCCGCCCTTACACCGAAGGATGAGATTGAAGGAGACATGGGAGCCTATCATGTGGGCAAGCAAGCAAGACTGATGAGCCAAGCTCTTCGAAAGCTCACGGCCATCGTGGCTCGTTCAAAAACTATTGTCATTTTCATCAATCAAATCCGAATGCAGATTGGAGTAATGTTCGGGAATCCAGAAACCACTCCGGGAGGCAAGGCTCTGAAATTTTATACTTCTGTTCGATTGGACATTCGACGTATTGCTCAGATTAAAAAGGGTGAAGAAATCATGGGCGGAAGAATTCGTGTGAAGGTTGTGAAAAACAAAGTCGCCGCTCCATTCAAACAAACTGAATTCGATCTTATGTACAACGAAGGTATCAGCAAAGAAGGTGAGATGATTGCCCTCGGTGAAAAGTTTGGGGTAATCAAGAAATCCGGTAATTCATATGAGTATGGAGATACGAAAATCGGTCGAGGATATGACTCGACTCGACAATTTCTTCGAGAGAACAAGAAGATTTCCGCTCAAATTCTTAAAGAGATTAAAACAAAGTTGAAGGAAGTGTAGTTTGCAAAGGCCTCTCAATTGAACTAATATCGACTGGCACCGTCCCCTAATACGGGATAGCCGGATGAAGCCTTTTTTGGGAAGCTTTCGTCCATGATTCGCTTCGACCGCCATCTCTCCGAAGAGTTAAGGTCGGTCGGCACCACAAGGAATCATTAGAAAGCAACGAAAGACTGGGAACGCGCTTTGAAACCGCCAACCAGAAACTTACGTGAAAGGTCAAAAGAAGGAAGTCGGTTTCAGATATTTTTAATCAAGGGCACCTACCAGTCGTCAAAAAATTCCAAGGGCCTAAGTTTAGAAGAATATTGACTTCGAGGAAATCCGGCTTTGTGCACCACGACCCCCAATCGTGGTTTTTTCATAGAATTTGTGTCTATCATATTTTCCCTCTTTTATACTCTTCTTACTGCCTATAGGTAATTATTAGCGTATTATGACAAACCAAATTCTTGACGCAAGTGACGATCATTTTCTATCTCATCAGCAATAATATATAAGACATCCTTCCCTACCCCAAAGTCTGTTTTAAGTAACCCAATAATATCTTCACAGTCATAAGGATAAACCCATACACTATCCTGCAATCGATATAATCCTGCTTGATTAAACAGCGAACAAATTTGCTTACGAATCTTCTTTTTCTTTTCTGGGATATCAAAGATTACAAGTCTCCATTTCTTATCCCATCTCTTGGGTTTATTGAATTTATAATCTGTAATTTCCCATAAACGCAAAACTCTTTCACCTTCATCGGTCAATTGATAACGGCCATTCTCAAACTTGAGCAATCCTCTTTTTGTTAGTTTTGATGCTGAAGACAAAATATATTCATTCTGACGAGCTTTGGGTAATAATCCGAGCCTGTCCATTGCACTCAAAACATTTGGAGCAACAAGCCCAATGCTCAAAACCCCTGCAACTTGAATAGTATTAAGAACGATTTTCTGCAAATGTTCCCGCTTAGCTTTTTTCTTGTGATTTATTTCTAATTTACCCATACACTCTTCTTACTGCCTATAGGTAAATTATAACGTATGTGAGAGAAAAAAGAATCCCCGCACCAATTGGTGCGGGGGCCGCGTTGTGCGGGTTGCCGACTACTTGTCGGCAGCGTCGAAGAACGGAGCGAGTTCGGCTTCGAGTTCAGGGAATCTCTCAATGAGATCGTCGGTGAGCCGACCGAGATTCTGGCGAAGTTCCATGACGGCGCTCTTGGGAGGCGCTTCGTTTCGTTTGACATAGAACTCTCCTCCCATTCCTGGGATAGCCATTCCTGGCTTGTAATGGGCATTCCTGCCCGGGAACCATTCTCCTGCATACTATCATGGTTTAGTATAAAAGTCAAGGCTAAATTGGACAATAGTTAAAATATGGCTATAATAGGTCGCACTATGCTTGAATATAGTGAAATTACTGAACACAAATACATTGTTTTCGAAAATGAGCCGTACGAGGTTTTGGGTGCACACGTCTTTAGAAAACAAGAAGATTTCAAACGAAATCCTAAAAGAAATAAAGGAAAAACTAAAAGAAATTTAACAAACAATTTTCAAACTATTTTGTGAGAGATTGAATCTTGGCGCGAGTGATTGGACCCATGATTCCTATTGCATCTATCCCATTAGCTTTTTGGAATTTAATGAGAGCTGCTTTAGTTAAAGTACCGAAGGTAATCGTTTCTTTACCCGTCGAACCGTCCCCTGTTTCTGCAATTAAAAAACCCTGACTATTAAGGAACTTCTGCAGATTCTTCACGTCTTCGCCTTTTGAACCAGAGCTCAAATTATGTTTGAAGGAAGTATTTAGAGATGCACTAGTAGTCACGGCTTCAAGAGATGGGTTTGTTTGCATGATAGCAATCTGTGCTTTAAGCTTCGCAATTAAAGCTTTAATTTCTGCAATAGTGGTTGTGTTGGTGATCGCAGGGGCAACAGGGTTTGCATTTATTCTATGACTAGAGCCACCGCTTGAGCTTGAGAGAGTAGACAAAGTACAGGTACTTGATGTAGGAGTAACCGTTACTGTCACTGTGCTTCCATTATTGTAAGAAGAGAAAGTGGTTACAGACGCTGAGCTTGAACAACTTGCTGAAGTGGTATACAAACCTCCACTCACGCTAGGAGCCAGTACCCTCTTGTCTGATGAACTCACAGTTACAGTTGAATTATCCAAAAGAACAAAGGTGAAGTTGTCTGCATTAACGATAATAGACTGAACAACAGCACTTGAGCCGGAAATATTGAGATTAATTCCCCCGACAGTGATGACCGTATCTGTAGTGAGAGTAACGTCATTGTAAGCCCCAAATGCTACAAAAGGCATCAGGCTTATACTCAATCCCAACACCAACGTTCCCAGTAGAACTTTTGTTGTTTTATACATGGAGTGATGATTAATTATTAAGAATCAGTTAATCTCACTCTAGTTACGAATCATTACAATGTTGTATGTCCCAGCAGCAGGTGTACATGCCAATGCGGTCAATGTTGTGAAATCTAGTTGCAATATATCATTGGCAGATACACGATAACCTGTCATTGGACAAAGTGAAGTTGGAACAGGTCCATTAACGATTATCTTATCCGTTGTTAATAAACTAGCAACTGCAAACGTCTGTTGAGTTGTTCCAATCGCGGCCGCAGTGGCAACTGGCGTTATAGCACCAGTCGTGAGAACAGAAATTTTCGTAACAGCTGTTCCTCCACCAATTGCTATTGATGTCGCGGTTGCTACACCGAGAGCGGGGGTAATCAATACTGGAGATGTCATCGTTTGCACACCAGTGAATGTGTTGGCCGCATCGGTACGAGCAATTGTTGCAGATGTACTAGGAAAGGTCATCGTGGTGCCATCAGTACCAGCGAAGGTAAGAGTACTATTCGCTGTAAGAGTTTTCCCAGTAGCAAGAGTTAACACTCCTGTTCCTGTAGTAATAGTGTTGCCATTAATACTGGTGGCAGTTACCGTGCCTAAAGTGCTAGCACCGGTGACTGTTAATGTCCCGCCCGTGTTGATATTGGTACTAATGGTCGTTGCTGCATTTACTATGCCTGTGACAAACAAAACCGAAACAATGACCGCTAGCCCAACACTAACCGGGCCTCGGCTAACAATCGTATTAAAGATATTTTTTATGGATGTCATGATGTCAAATTTATTAAAGAGGCATAATTCCTCTGCAAATAATTGTACCATACTGTTCTTTTATATATTAGGGAAATTGACAGACTGGGGATAACCCATTAAACTCCTATAACCATGCTCGAATACAGCGAAATTACTGAACACAAATACATTGTTTTTGAAAATGAACCGTACGAGGTTTTGGGCGCCCATGTTTTCAGAAAACAACAGAGAAAGCCGGTGAACGCGACCAAACTGCGAAGTATGCTGACAGGTAGAATTGTAGAACATTCATTCCATGTTTCTGATAAGGCTGAAGAGGCTGATATCACCAAGAAGGAAGTGAAATATCTTTATACGAACAAGGGCGAATTCTGGTTCTGTGAATCGAAAGATCCATCGAAAAGATTTGAACTGCCTGAAGTGATGATTGGAACTGCATCTAAATTTTTAAAACCAAATACAATTGTGGATGCCATGATTTGGGATGATGGGAAATCTGATGAAGGGAAAATCATTGGCCTGAAACTTCCAATTAAGATGGATTTGAAAGTGACCGAAGCTCATCCAGCGACGAAAGGCAACACTGCACAGGGTGCAAGCAAAATGGTCGTGCTCGAAACCGGCGCTGAAATCCAAGTCCCTATGTTTATCAAAGAAGGCGATGTCATTCGGGTAAATACTGACAACGGCGAGTATACGGATAGAATAACTAATTAGATTTAAAGAACTAAAATAAATTTAGTTTTAAGAAAATTTATTTTCTTGATTATCTTCTAAAATATCAAACAATAATCCAACGAAAATTCCCACAATAATCCAATAGAAGAGAATGAAAATTGGCTCGTGAGCTATCACAAACGAGACATCTCCGAAAACTTTGTAGATAACCATGAGGGGCATGAACACGGGTGTGAGAAATGGATCAGCGAAGCATCCCTGCCCCGCCGATGCTGGGCAAGTGATTTTCAAAATGAACAAAACTCCAACGAGAGCTGGAGCGAAGAATGCACCTTGAATGGCATAAGGAATTTTCATGCATAAATTATAACTTATTCTGGTAACAAAAAAGCAGTTTTCGTGCCTCTCGGAAAGCTTGGCTTGAGAGGAGAAGTTTTCAACAGAGAACTATCGTGCAAAGAAAACTGCTTTTTTGTTACCTAGTAATATAAGGCAAGAATCCCATGAACCTTGCGCGTTTGATGGCCAAGGAAATCATTTGTTGAGACTTCGAAGAGATACCACTGCGCTTTTTGGATTGAATCCTGGCGTGCGGGGTAAGGAATTTCTTCAAGGTATCTACATCCTTATAATCAACATAATTAATTTTGTGCTCTTTAAGAAAATCTGATTTTTTCATTTTACTTGTAGCGAGTTAATCGAACTAAAACGGGATATCTTCTGGGCTAATATTTTCTTCAGGATAATCTATGGTGTCTATGGATGGAGCTTCAGGAGCTGGATTTTCTTTCTTCGAAGCAGTCGAAGATCCTGACGGTACTCCGGAAGGACGGGGTCCGAATTGCACTCTGTCAGCCACAATTTCTGTACGATATTTCTTCGTCCCATCTGCGGCATCCCAACTTCGAGTTTGCATTCTACCTTCGACCAAGGCACTGGCTCCTTTGCGGAGATACTGCCCGGCTGTCTCAGCCTGTCGACCGAAAACCACAATATTGTGATAGTCCGCAGATTCTTGTTTCGCTCCATTCTTGTCTTTCCAAACTCGATTAGTAGCTAGAGAGAAAGAACAAACTTGAATTCCAGATGGAAGAGATTTAATCTCGGGATCTCGAGTAAGATTGCCTATGACTATGGCTTTGTTTAAATACATAAAGATATTATATATTATTTCCAGACGTTTCAGTCGTAATTTCTGGCTCCTGGGCTTTCCCGACGCCTTCCAGGGTCGGGACTCCGATCTCTTCGAGCATCGGAGCTTCTTGTGCTCGACGAGCTTCACGTGCTTCAGCAAAGGTGAAAGTTGTCTCTCGAGGAGCTTTAATGAGCAAGAATCGAAGAATTTCTTCAATTTTCTCTATGCCAGCCTTAATCTCTTCAACTGCTGAAGGTTCAGCCTCGAATTTCATCCAACCGATATAAGCCTCGTTAACCACATATTTTCTCGCCCCAACAGTTTTGGACATCGAATATGCGAGTGTCTCGAGGAATGGCAATTCAGAATCTAGAGTCTTGCCTCCAGCTTTTTCTATTGTAGAAACAATTGTAGAGACCACTTTTGGAATATTGTCTTCGGTCACACTTGGAAGGACCAAGTATCCGAGTTCATAAACAATAGCTTCCTTGTGGTCTTCTGTAATGGACATGAGTAAATCGTTAATCATTAATAATCTCATATGCGCTTCCCCTATTTCAGAGATGCGTACAGAAGCCTGTCCGCCGTAGCCTTGGCGAAGGCGGGAGGTTTGGCTACTTTAGCACTAAGTTAAACATTCGGCAAGTGTTGGAAACTAAGGCTTTTTGGACAGTTTCCAAATCCTCTCCTCTTATTTCAGCGATTTTCTTCACTACCTCTTGCACATAGCTCGGCTCGTTGCGCTTGCCTCTATAAGGAACTGGCGAGACCCATGGGGCATCAGTCTCGGACATAATCATATTGAGTGGTGCATTCTTAATCACTTCATCATAATCTCGAGCAAAGGTTATCACTCCCGTGAATGACGTGGTGAATCCTATGGTCCAAAATCTTTTGGCTTGTTCGAGTGAACCGGTGAAAAAATGCAAATCCCCTCGAAGTTTTGGACCGTACAATTTAGCCAATGGTTCAAGGATTTCGAGAATTTCTTCGTACGCATCACGAGAGTGAATCATGATAGGTTTGTTGTGTTTAATAGCAAAGTTAATCTGCTCAAAGAAAAGATTTTTCTGTCTTTCAAAGTCTGTTGTTTTGTCTGTATGAAAAAAATCTAGCCCGCATTCCCCTATCGCGACTACTTTCGGGTGGTTTATTAATTCTTCAAATTTGTCTTCCTCAAAAACTATTTTGGGATCATCGACCGGATGAACACCAATACACGCATAAATTTCTTCGTGTTTTTCTGCGAGTTCTACTGCCCGTTTAGATGATTCGAAGTCTACACCCACTACAATTGTATGGGTTCCAGTTTCCTTGAGCCGATTGATGACTTCTTCTAAATCTTCACTGTAGTCAGGCAAATTTAAATGCGAATGTATATCAAAATATTTAGGCATTTATAGTGAGCTTGTCGAACTATCTTTTCTTAAAAATAATGGTTCGCTTGGTTTCTTGTTTTCTTTTATTAGTTTCTGTATTTTTAATGCTGTATCAGGCATAAATGGGGCGAGCGCGTCTGCTACTCCACGAAGACCCGTGACTAATTCGGAAATAATTTCTTTCGCTTTTTCTGGATCAGTTTTAACTAATTTAAATGGTTCTGTTTCTTGAATTTTTTTATCTAATTCTGCAATTTTTTCCCAAACTAAATTCATCGCCTTGGCTATTTCAAATTTTTCTAATTCACTTCCAATGGCCAACACTCGGTGTTGGCCAATTGGAACATCCGAATATTTTTCGGCCATAGTCATAATTCTTGAGGTCAAATTCCCTATCCCATTCGCTAATCCTGAATTATAAGCTTCATTAAATCTCTCCCAGGTGAAATCGGAGTCTTCAAAAGTTGAGAGTTCCCTGCACACAAAGTATCTAAGAGCTTCAGCACCGTATTTCTCAACCACTTCTACGGGGTTTATCACGTTGCCTAGGGACTTGGACATTTTTTGACCATTTGCGCCCTGTATAAAGCCATTTATGACTATTTGATAAGAGGTTGGAAGACCGGCAGACATAAGCATGGCTTGCCACATAGCTGATTGTTGTCTAAGATTGTCCTTGCCCGCGTATTGAGTTGGATTGCCGTTGGCCCAATACTTTTCAAAATTTTCTTTGTTTTCGGGCCAACCGAGAGTGGAAACATAATTAACCAAAGCATCAAACCAAACGTACATCACGTGGTCTTCATCTCCGGGAACAGGAATCCCCCAACTCATTTTTGACTTTAAGCGCGAGATAGAGAAATCTTCCAGTCCCCTTTCTACGAATGCTTTAATCTCATTAAACCGAAAATCCGGCACTACAAAATTTGGATTATTCTTGTACAAATCCAAAAGAGGTTTTTGATATTTAGAGAACCTAAAGAAATAATTTTCTTCTTCTCTTTCTTCTAATTCAAGATTTGTATGAATACTACATCTTCCATTTTCAAGTTCTGAATCCGTTTTCTCCAATTCACAACCAATACAATATTTAATCTTGTAATTCTTTTTATATATATCTCCATTTGCCTCACATCTCTTCCAAAATTCTTGAGCCGATTTTATATGATGTTCATCTGTGGTGCGAATAAAATGTATTTCTGGGTCAATATGTAAATCAATAAGTATTTGTTTAAAATATTGGACGTATTCATCAACATAGCTTTGGGGGTCTTTGTTCTCTTCTACAGAACGTTGGTATATTTTTATTCCGTGTTCATCTGTGCCTGTATTAAAAAATACTTCAAAACCAATCAATTTTTTATAACGATTTACAACATCGGCTCGTATAAATTCCATAGCGTGTCCTATGTGAGGTTGTCCGTTTACATACGGCAGGGTCGTGGTGATATAAAAACTTTTTCGGCTCATTGTTTGTTTAGAGACTAGAGTCTGAAAAACGGGCGGCTTTGTTTTTCTCCAAGTCGTTTATTAACTCCATGAAAACCGCAGCCACAGGCACGGAGATGACTATTCCGAGGAAACCGGCGAGTTGTCCTCCAATCAGAAGCGCGAGGATAGAAATCATTGGGGGCACACCTACCACCTTTTTCACTACCAAAGGATAAATAAGTTGATTCTCAAATTGTTGAACAATGACGAAAAGTCCAGCCACAATGAGAGCTTGAGACATTCCTCCGCCAGTGAAAGCTACGAGAATTGCAGGAATGGCGGCCAGGATTGGCCCGAAGAGAGGAATAATCTCAAACATCCCCGCTGCAACAGCCAGGAGAAGAGGGTGTTCAACCCGAACTAGGAGCAGACCTAAATATACCAAAACTGCAATGATGGCCGCGAGCAGAATTTGTCCCTGCATCCAAAGTCCGATTTTTTTCTTTGAGCGATCCCACAAATCCAAAATATATTTTTCTTGTTTCCACGGAGTGACCACTCGGAGGAACATTCCCACCCCATCTTCCTGAACAGCCAAGTAGAAAGACAGAACAATTATGAGAACAAAACTAAATACTCCACCAAAAAGAAAAGTGGCACTAGTAAACACTCCGGTTGAAAGAGTTGAGACAAATGAATTGATATGATCAGCGATGCTTTGAGCAGAAATCGAATTAGTTACAGAACCGAAGAAATTTGAGAGGTTCGGGTCACTCACGAGAGCTTTTGAATATTCAGGAAAGGCACGAATGAAATTCGAAATTTCTCCGAGCAAAGGGAGGAATAGGAAATAGAAAAGCCCAGCGAACAATATCCCTGTGATGATATAAACTCCAAGGATGGTTGGTAATCGGGGAAAAGACATTTTCTTCGCCCAGACAGCCGCCGGTTCAATCGCCGAAGCTATCACTATGGAAACAAGGATGACCAAGACTAAATCCCGAAGAATAAACAGGGCTACCGCAGCCAAAATGATGAGGACTCCTCTCACCCAGCTCCCAGTAGTTATAGTCAATTTGTGATTTTCGGCTTCTTTCATTTGCCCAATAATAGCACCTTTTTAAGATTTTTCTCGTTTCTAATATCTCCTACCACCGCGAGGTTCAGATTCTTGTTTTGGAAAATTTCCTTGGCCACTTTCATGATGTCTTTGGCTGTGACCTTCTCTATTTCGATTCTCGATTGTTCAGGAGTTTTTATCGAACGTTTCAAAACTTCTTGGATACCATAAAATTCGGCAAGAGAATCAGAAGTTTCTAAGCCCAAGTACATTCGACCAATCATGAGGTTTTTTGTTTTTTTAAGTTCTGAGACATCTACCGGTTCAGTAGCAAATCTTTTGAGTTCTTTTAGAATAACTTCAATTACTTCATTTACACGTTTTGAATTTACACCAACAGCCATTTCAAATGTTCCGTGGTCGGTATATCTGTCAGTTTCAGCATGAACATAGTAGCAAGCCCCCATTTCGTCTCTAAGTTTATGGAAAAGCCTTGAAGACATGCCTTTTCCTAAAATAGCAGCGAGAACTTTGAGAGTTGGCAAACGTTTGTCAAAAATATTATAAGCTCTAAAACCCAAAATAAGATGGGTTTGATCAGTTTTTTTGTATTTTATTATAACTTGTGGTGTTTTTTGGATTTCTATAACTTTTTTCTTTGGAGTTTTCTCTGTGGTAGAAATATCTTTAAAGATTTTCTCAACATCCTTAAAAACTTTTTTTGAATCACATTTACCAGCCACAATTACAGTTGTAGCCTGTGCCACATAATGCTGTTGGCGATATTTAATAAAGTCTTCTCGCTTCATATCACGAATGACTTCAGCGGGACCCAAAATACTCCAACCGGCCGGTTGATCTCCGTACAAAAGCTTCATGAACAATCTGCCCACATCTCGTTGAGGCAAATCTTCATTCATTGAAATCTCCTGGAGAATAACTCCTTTTTCTTTTTGCATTTCAGTTTCAGAAAATATTGGGTTCAAATACATATCAGAAATAACATCAAGAATTTTATGGTATTGGCTGTGCTCTGCTTTCGCATAATAAGCCGTGAGTTCTTGAGAAGTGAAAGCGTTGGATTCTGCCCCTAAACTATCTAATTCTTTGTGAATGATAGCGGGGGTTGGTCGGCGTTTGGTGCCTTTGAAATTCATGTGCTCAAGAAAGTGCGAAATACCACTTTTGTTCTTGGTTTCGTATTTTGAACCCGCTTCTACCAAAACGAGAACCGTCACCGTCTTTGCGTCCTTCATTGGGACAGCCACAATTCGCATCCCGTTTTTAAGTATTTTCTTTTTATATTTCATAGTGAGAAGAGTGTACCAGAAATTAAGAATAAAAGAAAAAGGCCACTACTAGAGTGGCGCGAGCTCATCAATCCTGGCCATCAACCTTTCGATGGCCTCCAGATTCTTGGCCCTCAAAGCCGCCTGTTCTGGAGAGAGTGGGGCCATGTGAATGAATGCCAGATTCTGCTCTTGGTGTCTTTGAAGATCGTCCATAAGGAGACCAATCTCACTACCAAACTCAGAAGTGCTGCTTGTCACGATCTTCCTCCCAGGAATGGTCTACAACCAACCTACACCTATTTAAACCTTTGTCAAATTGTCTCTTTTAGATTCGCAATCTTCGCTCTCTTCTGTTCCCCTGTGTCTCTATCACGAACAGTCACCGTATCATCTTTCAAAGTATCAAAATCAATAGTGATGCAGGCCGGAGTACCTATCTCATCTTGTCTGCGATATCTCTTACCTATATTCCCATTATCATCAAAAACAATTTGAGGAAAATCTTTCTTGAGCATCATATAAACCTCTCGGGCCTTGGCCACCAACTCTGGCTTGTTTTTCAAAAGTGGAAAGACTGCTGTCCGAACTGGCGCAATATTTTTTGAAAGTTTTAGGAAACTCCTCTTTTCTCCCCCGAGTTCATCTTCAGTATAAGCCGAGGACAAGACTGCAAGGATTGTTCGATCCACTCCGAAAGTCGGTTCAATCACGTGTGGAGAAAATCTATCTCCAGATTCTTCATCAAAATATTCAAGCGGTACACTGCTCGAAGCACTGTGGTTTTTCAAATCAAAATCAGTTCTGTAAGCAAGACCATATAATTCTTTCTTACCAAAAGGAAAATCAAATTCGAAATCTACAGTGCGTTTAGAATAATGCGCTCTCTCTTCTTCTGGGACTTCAAGTTCATGAATAGAATTTTTCGGCAGGCCGATTTCTTTCATCCAATCAAACATTTGTTCTTTCCAACTTTCGAAAAAATCTTTCCAGTCTTTCTCTCGCACGAAATATTCTATTTCCATTTGCTCAAACTCTCGTGTTCTGAAGATAAAATCTCTTGGTGAAATCTCGTTTCTGAAAGCCTTACCAATTTGAGCCAAGCCGAAAGGCAATTTCGGATGAAAGGCATCAACTACATTTTTGAAATTTACAAACATTCCTTGCGCAGTTTCCGGACGAAGATATGAATCAATCGCCTCTTCCCCTGCCCCAACAGCCGTCTTGAACATCACATTAAACTGCTTCCCTTCTTCGGTCGGATCGACGAATCCAGCCACATGTCCGGACGCTTCCCAAACTTTCGGATTCATAATAATAGCTGCATCAATCCCGAACATATCATCTCGGTTTTCTACAAATTTTCTCCACCACAAAGATTTGATATTGTTTTTTAAAGTGACACCCAAAGGCCCATAGTCCCAAGTACCAGCTAGTCCGCCATAAATCTCTGAACCTTGAAAGATAAATCCGCGTCTTTTGCAGAGCGATATAACCTTGTCCATGAGTTCCGAATCTTTGGATATCATTTCCACAATATTAGCTATTTTCAGCCTATTTCACAACCACATCATCTCCTTGAACAAATCTTGAATCAGAAGAAAGTGTGGTATTCACTGCTTGATTTGTAAGGTTTACCACTTTGCTCGTGAAGGTATCCGTACCGGAGAAAGAGATGTTGTTCACGAGAGTTGGGACACTTCCTATTTGTCCGATGGATGGAGTGAGAGAAACTTGAAACGAAGCGGTGCGGAGTGGAGAATTGAAGCCTGCACCTGAATTTAATTTGTTTAAAGACCAAGTGATTGTATTGTTGTTCGAATTGTAAGTGATATTTTCTGTAGAGGTGGCTGCGCTCAACCATTTCACATTCGGACCCAGGGTCGCAGTCACAGTAGGGGAATCTATATCATTCTGTGTATTGCTTAGGCTAAAGGTAATTGTATAAGTCGTAGGTTTCTCGGCTTTAGGAGGTAGTGACCCGGAATTTCTAAATGGTCCTTGAGAATAATAGGCCTTGGATGAAAGAGAAACTTGTGAGGCTATCTTCACCAAACTATTCTCGCTTACGGTTATGTCTCCAAATCCACCTCCCTGAGTGGTACCCACAAAGCTTGCTTGAATACTGATTTGAGGATTCTTCGTCGTTGTAGGTAAATTCGCCAGAGAAGCGAAGCTGAAGGAAACAGTTCCCCCATCCCCCGGGGCCAGGGTACTCAAGGAATCGTTGTTGTCTTGGGACCAAGTGATGGTGTTGTCCGAAGAATTATAAAACCCTCCGCTCTGAGCGACCACAGAGAAACGATCAAGCGTGTTGCCCGAGAGTTTAATCACAATCCTTGAATTCAAAAGTGTTGAGGGTAAATTGTTTTGAAAAGAAATGTTTGATTGAATCGCTTTCCCCGCAGGCGCTGAATACGAATCTGAATTTTCTCCATTGAAATCTATTTTTAATCCGATATTCGGTCTGTTCAGAGAAATAGTCTTTGAAGTTTGAGCTAGAGCCGTATCAAATTTGTTTGAATTGTCCGCGCTTGCAATTCCGGCATAAAAACGAAAAGTTCGTTCATCTTGATTTTCCCCAGTGAGTACGCCTTTAATAGAAATGATTTTTTTGTCCCCCGGAGCAAGGTCGCCTAGGACCCAAAGATTGTTGTCCGAAGTGAGACTCGTTGGAGCAGAAGAAACTGGAGTAAATCCATACGGGTATTCACCTTTGACTACCACATTTTTTAAAATATTAGTCGAATTGGCGAGAACTGTGAGGGTAGTGGTGAAAGTATCCCCCGATGTGATGGATGATGGTTGATCAACAGAGAGAGTCACGGGCGTGGTACCCACCGCAATTTGATAAACTTTGGTTTTGTTGAAGGTCGCATTCGAACCTTTCACTTGATATTCAATATTAATATTTATTTCTTTGATGTCACCTGTTTGACCGAATAGCACTGCTCGCTCTGTCTCGGTGACGCTCTGGCCCAAACCCACGGAGCCTATGGCCACTTTTGTATGACTTAAGGCTTGAGAAACATCATCGGCACTTCGAGTGCCCTCCGGATAATCCACGGACATATTGGCCATTACCAAATCGGCATTGTTTTTGTTGGTGATAATAATATTCAATTCAACAGGATCGCCGGCTGAAGCGGAGACTGGACCATTCACTGCGATGTCTAAATTCTTCGAAGAAATAAAATTGCCCCCTCCGAAATAAATAAAGGCTGCAATCGCTCCGGCCAAAACACAAAAGATTAAAGCAAAAATAAAAATCTTTTTCATCATTGGGTGGCCCTCAATAGGTTTGCGTTCATGGGCCAGAAGTTCATCCAGTTTGGGTGATTGAAAATTTTCTCCTACTTCTCTCGGTTCTTCGACTGTCTCAATCTTCGAGCGCGTATCCTCCGGCGCCTTGTACAAAGTCCGCGAATAAAGTTCATCATTCAATTCCCCAACCTTGCCTTCGTTTTCGTTCATGTATTAAGTATATCAAGAAAAAGGCACTAATCCGCTAGATGACTGGCCTCCAAACCTTTATTAATAGCCTTAATTAGGTCCTTTTTAGGAAGTTTTAAATCAACTTCTTTTAAATACCCAAGATGGAAAAGAATTTGTGAGACAAAATGAATTTCAAACATTTCATCTCGACTAGCAAGAACGGTTCTTGCTAGAATTTCGCGTGTCGCTTCAAAAAGTTCTGGATTCGGGGCTTCGCCTTGAACTAATTTCTCAAGAAGTATGAGGGGTTTCAAAATTTCAGGTGTTGAAAGAATAGTCTTTATAAATTCTGCAGAAGTGATTCTCCAATATTCTTTGCCCCGTACAAGAGAAACCGAAACAAAGGAAATCGGCTCGAGTAATCCTCGAAGCTTGGAATGCCCCTTCCTCACCCCCGTCGCTGTGGCTCTTATTAGCCCCAAATCCTTTGTGAGTATTGAATAAACCCTATCCGCTTCGCGTAGAGGCCTGTATGAGAGCACCAAACCTTCTGTGGTGTGTATTGTGTAAGACACAGAAATTAAAAATTATGAATTAAGAATTACGAATTGTGATATTCGTAGCCCTTTTAATCTCTTCATTATATTTCTTAAATATTTCTCTTTCTTCATCTGGCACAACATAAGACATCACATCTTTTGGTTTTAGATTCTTTTCTTTTCTCATTTCTTGAATCGAACGAATAATGTCTCGAACTTTGCCTTCCTCGGCAAGTTCTGGAGTGATATTTGAATCCACTAATACATCTTCAGAAACTACATATTTAATTTCTTTTACATTCACTTCATCTTTTATAAGTTCTTCATAAACATCTAATCGTTGCATTGATAAAGATTGAAGCGGTTGTCTTATTTTGATTCCGGCTTTTGCTCTTGCTTCTAAACCTCGAGAAACAATCTCTCTCGTTTTATTCATTCTTGAGATAATATCTCCATTTACATTTTTATCTTCTAAAGGCCACACATCCAAATGCACACTTTCCAAATCCTCTTCTGTTCGAAGTTTCTGATACAGTTCTTCTGCATAGAATGGAGTGAATGGTGCGAGGAGCTTAGAAATTGTTTTCAAGACAAAATACAAAGTCTGCTTCGCATCTTCGTCTCCTTCTTTGATTCGCTCGCGGGAACGACGAAGATACCAAGTCGAAAGGTCATCGACGAAATCTCGAATGGCACGGGTAGGTTCGAGAAGTTTGTAGTTATCAAGATTCTCTGTAGTTAACTTAATTAACTCATTCAATCTTATGAGAATCCATTGGTCGAGAATATTTCCACTCCCCGACACCCCACCCTTGCCCTCCCCTTGATAAGGGGAGGGTTGGGAGGGGTCAGCATAAAGTTCATAGAAAGAATAAATGTTGTCGAGCATATTGAATACTCGTTTATTAACTTCATCCACCGTCTTGTCATCAAAGTTTTTTGAATCCCCTGGTTGATTGATTGAGTACATCCAGAAACGCACCGCATCTGCGCCGTGTTTCTCCATAGATTCAAACGGGTCTACCACATTACCCACTGACTTGCTCATTTTTTTGCCTTCCTTGTCCAAGAGTAAACCGAGGCAAATCACATTTTTGTAGGCTGCACCTCGATTCATGAGCACTCCTATCGCGTGCATGGTATAGAACCATCCACGAGTTTGATCAAGTCCTTCAGAGATAAAATCAGCTGGATAAAGAATTTTTGAGAAATCCCCCGCTTTTTCTCGATTGTCAGAATCTTGAGAGAAAGGCATTGAACCGGAATCAAACCAAACATCCATCACTTCCTTCACTCGTTTGTATTCCTTCCCATTTTTCTCTAGGACAACTTCATCAATAAATGGTTTATGCAGATCAAGTTCAAAATTCGCGTTGTGCGGAAAAGGAACAAAATCTATTTCTTTTATTTCTGCATTCTTAGGATAATTTTCTGCTTCTATGTCATCCCCTATTTGTTCAGCAGTCAAACCTTTTGAACCAAGAATCATGTTCATGATTGGGGCACCATGACTTATAAACAAAATATTTTTACCTGAATATTTGTTTTCATATTCTTCTAAGACTGTCATCACCCGAAACTTTGTATCGGTATAATTTTCCCCATCAGGGTTATTTTGTTTGTATCTATCTGAATAATGTTCATATCTAACCAAAAAATCATCCATTTTTTGGTTTTGATATTTATGGCCCGGATCAAATTCAATCAAACGGTTATCTACGATGATTTCATTTTCGAAACCAATGGTTTCTTTAATAAGTTCTGAAGTTTCTTGTGCTCGCAGAATTGGAGAACGAATAATAATATCAATTTTCTTATTCTTCAAACTTTCGGCCATTTTTTTCACTTGTTCTATACCCAACTCCGTCAAATGATTATTTGGATCTCCTTCTGAATCCCAAACCTTATTCACATTATTCATGGCTTGACCATGTCGAACAGCGAAATATTTGTTGCCGGATTTTTTGGAATATTTCTTCAGGGTTTCAACCGAATCAACGACGATTCTATCCTTCCCATCTATTGATGATTCTGCAAGCCAGATTGGAAGAGGTGTGCCCCAATATCTTTCTCGACTAATGGCCCAATCTTTCGCTTCTCGGAGCCATTCACCAAAACGACCTTCCTTAATGTGAGAAGGTTCCCAATTTATCTTTTCATTTTCTTTGACCAATTTGTCTCGGAGCTCTGACATCCTGATGTACCAAGAATCACGGGCATAATAAATCAATCGAGTCTTGCATCTCCAACAAAACGGATATGAGTGAGTATAATTTTCTTTCTCAAAAAGCAAGCTCCGATTTTGTAAATCTTTCAAAATATCTACTGCCAGAGTTTCGTCCACCACCGAACGACCTTCGAGCCAATCCGTGCCTTTCATAAATGTTCCTTCCGGAGTGACTAGGTGAACCTTTGGTAAGCCGACTTTCGTCCCAAGTTCGAAGTCATCTTGTCCATACATCACAGCTGTATGTACAATGCCCGTCCCATCTTCGGTGTTCACAAAATCCGCAGGGTAAACCCTGAAAGCCTTATCATCTTTTTTAATAAATGGATAAAGCGGTTCATATTCAAGGCCGACCAAATCCTGACCTTTAATTTTCTCAATAATCTCGTATTCTCCTTCAACCACTTTCAATCTTGATTCAGCCAAAATTAAAATTTCATTTTCTTTTTTTATTTTTACATAATCAATTTTCTCCCCCACAGCAAGCCCGACGTTCCCCGGGAGAGTCCACGGTGTAGTGGTCCAAGCAAGCAAATATGTTCCCGGCTCATCGACTAGTTCAAACTTCGCTGTAATGGTTAAATCCTTTACATCTTTGTACCCTTGAGCAAGTTCGTGGGTTGAGAGAGTGGTGCCACAACGCGGACACCAAGGTACAACTTTGTAATCTTTATAGAGTAAATTCTGCTTTTCAACTTCGGAGAGAATCGACCAGATAGATTCCATAAACGGATTATGATAAGTCACATACGCGTTGTCATAATCCGCCCAATATCCCATACGGTCGCTTAATCTTCTCCATTCATCCACATAAGTCCAAACGGATTTTTTGCACTCATCATTAAATTTCTCTACGCCGTATTCTTCAATTTCTTTTTTGCTTTTTAGTCCAAGCTTTTTCTCCACTTCGAGTTCTACAGGTAAACCATGAGTATCCCAACCAGCTTTTCTGCGGACATGAAATCCGCGCATGGTTTTGTAACGCGGAATAGCGTCCTTAAACGCGCGAGCTTCGACGTGATGAATACCCGGCTTGCCGTTCGCAGTCGGGGGTCCTTCATAAAACACAAATTCACCCTTGTCAGCGGGCTTCTTTAGAGTCTTTTCAAATATTTTATTGTCTTTCCAGAACTGGAGAATTCTTTCTTCTCTCTCTGATCTGGTAAGCCTTTTATCTTCAGGTTTACCCTGAGTCTCATCGAAGGGCATTGTGGGCTTATCTTATCACATCCTTTCTGGAGCGGGAATACCGAGGATAGTTAAGCCGTTTTTCATGACTGTATTGAAAGCGCGAGTGAGAGCGATGAGGTATGAAGATTCTGGTTTGTCAGAAATGATTTGTTCGTTCGCATAAAGATTGTTGAAACTACCTGCAATTTCGGTTAAATATGTAGTAAGAAGATTTGGAGAATATTCTACACACGCTCGTTCAACAATTTCTGGGAATCTATAAAGAAGTTTTTCAACTACACGCACCTCACCTACCGCAAGCGGTCCCCCCTCCCCTTGCCAAGGGGAGGGCTGGGAGAGGTGTACCTTAGCTTTCTCTAAAATTGAACATGTTCGCGCATAAGCATATTGAAGATAAACACCAGAATCACCTTCGATTGAAACCGATTTTTCTATATCAAAAATAATATCGTTGCCGACTGATTGACGAAGAATCATATATTTTATTGCTCCTATGGCTACTTGTTCATCGCCTTTTGTTTTTTCCTTCACACTCTCGATTAAAGTTTCTGCCTCTAATGCACCACCAGATCTAGAACTCATTTTGCCCGTAGGTAAGCGGAGCATACCGTGCCCAATATGTTTGGTAATCTCTGCGAGTTTGGGAGAAATAAGTTTAAGTGCTTGAAGCAACACTTTAAAATAAGCATTGACCTCATTGCCCGTCACCACGATTGATTTGGTGTATGGATATTTCTCAAACTTTATTGGGGCTAAGCCAAGTTCTTTGGCTTCATAGGTTGGGATACCTTCTGAATTTATAAAGACACGAGTATGAAGCGCTTTATCATAATTTTCTGCATGAAAGACAACGGCTCCATTCTCCCCTGCTTCGAAAACTTTTCCCATATTTTCCTCTACGATTTTCTTGCCTCTTGGAGCTGATTCCGATTCAAAGAAAAAATAGTCAAAATGACTGCCTAATTTTTTATAAATAGAATCAAAATATTCTAAACTAGCTTTTCTACCTTCATCATAAAGTTTGTTTATAGATTCATCCGAACGATTATATATCTTTTTATTTATTTCTTGGATTTCTTTTCTGATATTCTCATCTTCTTCAAATTTCTTATTCCCAAAAACATACGGCTCATTTGAGCCTTGCATTGTTCCCCAGACAGCTTTGGCTACATGAATTCCCACATCACCTTGGTAGCAAGCTTGTTTCACTTCGGCGCCGTTCCATTCAAAAATATTCGCGAGTGTTGAACCAACTACATTGGGCATAAGGTGACCAATATGGAATGACTTGAAAGGATTTGGGTCGGTGTGCTCCACCATCACCTTCTCTCCTTTTAAACTTTCATTCTTTCCAAATTCACTACCCTTCTCTACAATCTCTCCAATACTTCTCTTGAAAAATTCCTTGGATAAATAAAAATTTATGAAGCCGGACTTCAATTCTACTTTTTCAATCTCACTTGGGTGTCGGACAGCCAAGTAATCAACAATCTCCTGGGCCTTCTTGGAAACAATTCCAGCGTTGGTTGTATAGTCCCCGAAAGCAAGGTTCGTTGGGTGTTCTACTATGAATTTGGCGTTTTTAGTGCCAACACTTTCTAAGGCCTTTTTGACTAGATTTTCTATAACTTTTTTCATTTGTCTTTGAATCCATCATACCCGAAATAAGCCAATAAAAAAGCCCGAGTCCGAAGATTCAGGCAATAGCACGAGAAACAGCTTTGTATACATCTTCAGCTACTACTTCGAGCGGGCGATTCGCATCAATCACTACCGCATTGTGACGAGCGGCAAATTCGAGGAAGCCTCGGCGAACGTTCTCGAAAAACTCCAGAGGTCTGTCGTCGAACTTGTCCGCCTCAGTCGCATCCTTGGTTGCCTGGTGACGTTCGTAAGCAGTCTTGGGAGCAACATCGAGGATAACATAGAGATAGGGACTCACATCCTTTGAGACAACATACTCTCTAAGAACATTAAAAAGAGATCTCAAATAATGAGCGTCCTCTCCCCACAAGTTGTAAGCATCGGTCGAACTATCAAACCGATCGCAGATAACATTTACGCCAGCTAGCAGGGCTGGAATAATCGTCTCTTCGATGTGGGCCCGACGAACCGCGAAGAAAATAAGCACATGGCTCAAAGGACTTAGGACAATCTTGCCTTCAAGCAGAATCTTCCTGACTGCCAGCCCGAAAGCCGTACCACCCGGCTCACGAGTGAACAAAGTAGTTTCTTTCGAAAATTTCTGTTCCAGCATCCTTATGATGCTGGTCTTGCCGGACTTGCCGAGTCCATCGATGACCACAAACCTGCCTTTCTTGTACATGCAAACCCCCCGAGAATGTCTTCCAACACTTTACTCACTTTTTATATAAAAGCAAAACTATCTTACTTAACATCCACCCCCATTGACCTTGCGGTACCTTCAATGATTTTCATCGCAGCGTTTAAGTCGTTCGCATTGAGGTCAGACATTTTCTTCTCTGCAATTTCTTTCACTTGAGTTTTGGTGAGTGTGCCGATTTTCTTGGTGTTCGGAGTACCCGAACCTTTCTCTTGTTTTAAAACTTTTAATATCAAATTTGAAGCTGGCTCTGTTTTATAAGTGAGATGATATGTCCTGTCTTCATAAACTTCCACAATTGTAGGCACTGTATCTCCGATGCGATCCTTCGTCTCATCATTAAAACGCTTGACAAATTCGCCGATGTTTATACCCGCTCCTCCGAGAACTGGACCGAGAGCTTGTCCGGGCACAGCTTTGCCCCCAGGAATCTGTAATTTGAGAATTTTTGTAACTTTTTTGGCCATATATGTAGAGCGACAGAATAACTTAGATTTTCTTGATTTGCAAGAAATCTAATTCGACAGGGGTCTCGCGACCGAACATCGGGACGAGGACTTTGACCTTGCCTCGTTCGCTGTCTACTTCTTTAATCTTGCCTTCCAAATCTTTGAACGGACCGTCGATGATGAGAACTGCATCATCCGGCACAAGGTTGATGGTGTGAGTCACCTTGTCTGCATTCATTCGAGAGAAGAGAGATTCGACTTCCTTCTCTTCAACAGGTACAGGATAAACTCCGGAACCGACGAAGCCGGTCACGCGCGGAGTGTTGCGAACCACGTACCAAGAATCATCCGTCACAATCATATCTACGAGGATGTACCCCGGATAAATTTTCTCTTCTTCCTCGACTCGCTTGCCTCCTTTGATTTTTATTTTCTTTTCAGTTGGAACTATGACGTTGAAGATTTTGTCTTCCATGCCCAAGGATTCAATGCGCTGTTTGAGATTTCTCATCACCGCGTTCTCGTATCCAGCATAAGTATGAATCACATACCAATGTCTTCCTTCAGAGATTTTCTGTTTGGTCATGGTTAATTAATTTTAAAGAACGAACTTTTGAATAATGAGAGTGAAGATGTAGTCGAAGAACCCGAGGAAGAAAGCAGTGAAAATCGAAATGGCTATCACAATAATGGTGAAAGCGATGGTTTGTTTGCGGGTGGGCCAAGAGACGTGTGCGAGTTCCCCTCGAGTATCCTTGATGTAGTCGATGAATCTGTTCATGGTGTTTGGTATTAAAAAACGCCCCGTGGCGTCAATATATAGTACTACGCTATTAAAAAAATTGCAAACAAATAGGCCGGTCGCAGAGTCTGCGACCGGCCACCTAATATCTAGGATTTTGTGCAAACTACTTGCCTGTCTATGCGCAGGTTTACCTGCCCGCGATTTTTCTCGCCAACGTAAACGTGCGGGAAGAGACACCGCACTCTAGCGCTTCCTCTACCTCGAACAACTCCCTGATCGCCTGAACGTGCGTCACTTTTCGGCCATCGATCATGGTGACCGTGGTGCCCGCTAAACCAAATCGATCTGGATATGGTTGCACACGCACGAGCACCTCCATCGCTGCACCGATGGAACCATGCTCCCCGAAATCCACGACCGATGTCTCAATGATGTGACTTCCCCGGCGCCACCTCGCTTCCACGATCCTCTCTGATGTAGCTGTGGTTACCGTCGCCATGAGACCCCAGGCATCGAATTGGTAATTCCTCCTCGACGCCGTGCCTGTGGAATCTGCCCAGGTGTCAATAGCATTGGGCACCCACCACACATCAAGCGGTGGAACACTAGCGAATACTCGCGCCACGATTTCATAAAAACTTCGCGCAGCGTTTGGATCGGTCGCACATGACAAACATTCGATTCTCTTTACTCTCACTGTATTATCCTCACGACTTGTGCCCACTTGGCAGTGAGCGTTTCTCGCTACGAGGATAGACTAGAATAGTCTTCGCCATAGCTTCAAATTTACGAGTGTGCAACATCGAATGTTGCACAATTCATACACTCAAAGCTGTGGCGAATTGTGTTTGCAAGTAGTTAAAGAACTTAACCACATTTAGTATACACCTTTTATGTGTTTTGTCAAGGACTTTCTTGAGTACCAAAAAGAGCCTTGTTTATAGGCTCATTTTACGCCCCCTCTTAATGTAAGAGGGGGTTGGGGGTGTTATAACCCCTCCCTTACCCTCCCCTTATATTAAGTGGAGGGAAATAAATTCGTCAGGACGATTCTAGCGAATCTCGTAGGTCACAGTCACACTTGCAGTCACTTTGTTCTCCCCTGCTGGAATAGTTGGGGTTGAATCTACAGATTTCATCATCGGGCTTGCACCATACCCCATGCCATAAATCGGAGTAGGGTTGTTGAAATTATCTGTGTACCCAACAACACGTACAATCCTGACACCGAGATTCTTGGCCAAATCATCTGCCTTAGCCTTCGCATCAAGAATGGCTTTCGCTCTCGCTTCATTTTGATTTTTGTTTGGATCATCCGTGGTGAAGTTTAAACCAGAAATATTTGTGGCTCCCTTGTCTCCCACGAGAGCAAGGGCCTTGCCCGCATCAGATGTCTTGCGAATTTTCACTGAGACGCCTTGATTCACTGTATATCCGTCGAGCACTTGTTTGGATGGAGGACAATATCCGTTTGAGCAGAGAGACGAAACGTTGGTGTAGGAATATTTCGGATAAACAGAATAATCAACCGTCTTGATATCCTTCTCATCAACTCCTAAATCTTTCAATCCGGCGAAGATTACGTTTGTATCTTTCGTCACTTTGGCTTGTGCTTCAGAAACAATTTTCGCATCGGCGGAAACACTGAAGGTAAAGGTGGCAATGTCCGGCACAGAAACCGATTCGCCTTGTCCGGTCACCGAGATAGAATTATAAACAGCATTAACATTCTGCCAATCTTTGAAAGCATTGAGAGTCGCCACAATCAGAAATATCCCGAGAATCAGAAGGGCGAAAGAACCTCGTTTGAAAAATTTGTTCGCGTCTTCACTTTTCATGTTTTCTCTGTCCATAGAAATAAAATTAGTATATTAATACTCTAATTCTAGCATACTGACTTTAACTTCGTCTCTTGCGTTTGAAAACTCCTTTTTCTTCAAGGAAAATATTGAAAATAAGGGCCACAAAGCTGACCGAAAGGAGTCCGAGGGCTACCCCAGCGAGGATATCGAGTGACCAATGCGCCCCGAGATAAATCCTCGAGAATGAAATGAGTCCTCCTCCAACTACACAACCAACAACCAAGAGAGTTTTGCTCAAAGCTGTTTTCGTCCAATCAAAGAATGAATAAGCGGTGGTGAAGAAGAAAGCTGTGGAAATAGTTGCATGTCCTGATGGGAAACTCCAACCAGAAATACCAATCAGCGCCGCATCAGGACGAGCCATGTGGAACGTATCTTTCAAAATAAAAAGAGCGAGAAAGGCAATGATAATTGAAACCACATAAAGAAGAGCATCGTACGTATCTTTGTGAATGAGCAAAACTATGGCAAGAAAAACTGAAGCAAAAGCCAGAACATAAGGGTTCGCCACATTAGTTACCCAAATCATAAAAGTAGTTAGTTCTGGTTGTCGTAGAGAAACGATGACAGTTTCTATGGCCGTATTAAACGGAGTAAGCTCCGTACCCGAAATCAAACCTTCAATAATTACGATTAAAGCACCACCCGACAGGATATAGACTAATAGGAAAAATAGATTTTTCGCCCAATTTTTAAATGGAGTCATAGATTTGGAGTTTCCGGTCTTGTTATCTGCACACCGATTTTCTCTTGAAGCATATCTCGCATTTCTCCTGCAAGTTCTTTGTCTATCGCTTCAATCACTACTTCAGAGAAACCTTCCTGGCCCGCGTCTTCGTGTCCGGCGGTGGTCATAACAATCTTGCTTAAACCCAAAAGCTGGAAAGTGGGATTTCTTTCGATATTTATATCTTGAATTTGTTTGTAGGGAATGGAAGTTTCTCTTTTTTTAATCAAACCTCTTTTCATCCGAAGATCATATTCTTCGAAAGTAAACGAGTATTTTGAATAATTAAGCCACCCGACGATGAAAGTAATGGCAAACAAAACAATCGTCATCAAAATCAAAAATGAAACGATGGAAGAAATAGTCGGTTGAGCGGATAATAGAGGTAAAACATCTCTAAACAACATCACAAAAATAGTTAGAATGAGAGCAATCCCTGGGATTTTGGATTTTTCCAAACACAAAATCACGAAAGCTCTTTTGCCCAAATGTGTTTCTTGTCCTTTGGTAATCATAAAAGAGAGACGAGTTCAATTATACTCCTCTTTCATTCTGTGGTCGCTCCGTCGAATTCTGGTCCATCTGCTTCAGCTTCTGCTTTGGTTGCACGTACTACTCCATCTTGGTGATGAGCGGGAGAATAAATCGTATAAAGTTTTAATTCGTTGTCCGATGATGTGTTAATCACATTGTGCTTTGAGCCGGCCGGCACGATGACGGCATCTCCGCCCGAGACATCATAAGTAGTTTCATTAATAACGATCTGACCATTACCACTTTCAAAACGGAAAAACTGATCATTGTCCGGGTGAACTTCTGAACCAATCTCTTCTTTCGGTTGAAGACTCATGAGCACAAGCTGGCTGTGCACTGAGGTGTACAAAACTTTTCTAAAATTTGTATTCTCAAGCGTCGCTTGTTCAATATTTTGTTTAAATCCTTTTTTCATAATTTACAGTATACCAAACAATGGGGTGACTACTGGGAGTTGAACCCAGACTGAAAGCTCCACAAGCTTTAGTGCTACCGCTACACCATAGCCACCATTATGCGCACGATTTAATTATAACTCGGCGCGGACTCCTTTATACCAGACTTGTGGTTCGAGAGTCGAGCCAAGGCATAAAGAATACTTGAGAGACGATTCATGAATTGAAGGGTTTCTGCGCCGAGCTCCACCGCTTTTAGCGGGGCCCCGCCAGAGGCGGTGGTTACTCCAACCACTCGCCTCTCAGCTCGACGGGCAATGGTTCGAGCCACATCGAATGTCGCACCGAGCTCCGTACCTCCAGAGATGAAGAAAGTTTTAATCGGAGGCATTTCTTTCTCTGCGAGGTCAATCCAATTTTCAACTTCTTTCACTTTCTCGCCAGAGAGATGCTTGTCCGCTCCGGCTACTTCGGCTTGAACCATGAACAAATTTTCTTGAAGACGATGAACAATTTCTTCGAAACTCTTTTCTCCAATTTTAAATCCGGCTTCTGCAGACTTAACTTTGCACAAACCCAAGAATGAATTTATCTCATCGAGAGAACCGAGGGTCTCGGCAATATTCGAGCTCTTAGAAACCCTTTGGTCACAGCCAAAAGTTTTCGTTGTTCCATCATCACCCTTCTTGGTATAAAGCATAAACTCGGTTAAACCTTTTGGACTTCAGTACCTTCTTTGACTTTCTGTTCGGTTCGCAAGCCAATGATTTTGCCGACACCCGCTTTCTCTACCGGCTGATGGTCAATTTGAAGCGAATCTACATCTTGTTCAAAGTCGGCACCATGACCTTCAAACTTCACTCGATCGCCAACTTTCAAAGCAGACTTCAGCTCCACGATAGCCACCCCCAAGTGATCATAATAATGTGTAACTTTGCCTATCTTTTTCATACCACCTAATTATACACCCTGTGCGCGGGACAGGAATTGAACCTGCATGCCTTTCGGCGCTACCACCTCAAGGTAGTGCGTCTACCAATTTCGCCACCCGCGCATCGCGTTCACAATAACAGGAATGTGAGTACTCTTCAAGAATAATAAGTTTTCGTGCCTTGCGCAGGCCGACGGGCCGAGCAGAGCAAATTTCTAGCAAGAAATTATGTGTGCAAAGAAAAATTATTATTCTGAAGTTACTGTGGCTTCAGTTTCAACCTCTTTGGCCATACGAGTATTGCGCATCTGGCGACGAATATCCTTGGCTGCTTTGTCTCGAATATGATAGAGCTTGGCTCGACGAACCTTTGAACGCTTCACTACTTCGATTTTATCAATCATTGGAGAATAAAGGAGGAAAGTTTTCTCTACCCCTACTCCTGAAGCGACTCGGCGAACGGTGAAAGTAGCTCCCGCTTCGTGGCCGTGCTTGCGCGCAAGCACGAGACCCTCGAAAGCCTGCAGGCGAGTCTTACCCTTTTCCTGAATCTTCTGCCAGACACGAGTAGAATCACCCGCTCGAAAATCAAGCTTGGCTCTTTCCTCCGTATTTACTGGTGAATGCACTGTTTTCATAAGTCAGACCAATTTAACACGTAGTGCTCTTTATGGCAAATCCCTAACAAATTTTTTATATCTATGAATCAAACTTCGCATGCTTTGTGATTTTGTATGAGATAAATGGCCTAAATATGAAGAAAAGGATTGATTGAATTCTCCTTTTGTTGATTTTCCATTTTGTAAGTTATAAGTCATTTTTCCTAACTTTTTTTGTATTCTTTTTTTAGTTTTAGTTCTAGGCACAACGTGATAAGGCATTGCAACGGCTCCTAAAAAATCTACACCTTGGAGAAACGAACGGATACTAACCTTACTTGGATGTAATTCGAGCTTTAAATGTTCTATTAAAAACTTTTGTATAGGATAGATAAATAGATTCAATTTTTCACGACTCGAATCAAGGATAACAAAATCATCGCAGTATCTAATGTAATTTTTACTTATTTTGGTTTTAATAAACCAATCAAACTTGTTCATGTATACATTAGCGAAAAGCTGACTGGTAACATTACCGAGAGGTAAACCCTTCCCTGATATTTTATGAAAGGTATCAATTATCTTCGCCAATAAATCTAAGGTTTTCTTGCATTCAATTTTTTCTTTTAGGAGATTATTTAAAATATTGTGGTTAATTGAATCAAAAAACTTTCGTATATCACACTTGAGCGCATAGGTCTGACCTGTGTAGTTTCGACTGATTTTTCGAGACATTTTGACAAGTCTATCTATACCTGCATGAGTACCCTTGCCCGTTCTACTAGCATACGAATCAAAAATAAAATCATTATCAAAAATTGGATACAAAACCTGATGGATGGCTTGATACAAAACCCTATCTCGAACTGAGGCTTTATGAATCTTTCTTGGTTTTGGATCACGAATAGAAAAAGATGTATATCCATCACATGTCCATTGTCCTGAAATTAGTTCTTTTTGAAGCCCAAAAATGTTATTCTCAAGATTGAGAGAAAAATTTACAATATCAAGTTTTTTGTTTTTGTTTTTTTTGAATTCTCGCCAAGCGAAAAATAAATTCTCGAGCGAAATAATTTTATGGAAAATACTTCTATCAAGACCCCCCCCCCCAACGGTATTTTGGTGGCTCCGATTATCGTTCATGTGCAAAAATTATATCAGGAATTATACATAATCGCCGAACAAATTCCGAAGCGAGATAAGCTTGGCCTACATGCCGAGATTGAGAAAACTTGTATCAAAACACTCTCACTCTGTATTCAGGCATCACTGGCTTCTAAAGGTGACAAATTTTCTTTAATTCGTGATATAAGAGTATTAATAGAAACAATGAAATACCTTATTCGCGTTTCTCATGAACTTTTAATCATTAATCAGAAAAAATATATTTCTTTGGAATCAAAACTGCAGGAAATTTCTAAGATGGCTAACGGGTGGGAGAGATATGCAACAAACAATCCCGCTTAAGCGGGATTGTTGTAAAACTTCGGGAACCGAGGTTCGAATTGCGATTCGTCGGAGCGTACCAGTTCACGTTCGACTTGTCGTCGTTCCAGTTCGCGTTCGGCACGTTGCCATTCGAATTGCGAGAACCTCCGTTGCTCTCCTCCGTCCGTATCACCGAAAGACGTTTGCCTTTCTGCGTTTATGAATTTCTCGCGGTACTCTCGAGCGTTGTGTTGAAGAAAGCAAGCAGTTTTGTTTTATTGCGATAAATTGTTATTCAAAAGAATCAATTAAACAATCGCGTAAATATTATATATGAAAATCCGCCAAGCACACGAGGTGCTTGGCGGAGGGTTAAAGAGAAAAGATGCAAGGTTTAGACACAAACCCTGCGGGAACCGAGGTGCGAATCGCGACTCGTCGGAGCGTACCAGCCCACGCCCGACTTGCCGCCGCCCCCGTACGCGCCCGGCACGTCGCCACTCGAATCGCGAGAACCTGAATTGAGTGTCCAGGTCTGGCGGTCGGGATGGTGGCCGTGCTTCAGGAAATACATCGCCGAGAACAGCGCGTACTCGAGATGAGTCGATGTCTTGATGCCCATCTCGGCGATTTGGTTCGCCGATTTGTTCATCAGATTCTCGTCCGGGGTTTCCGAGTCGAGCATCAGCACGACGTACGAATCATTCCCGGGATTGCGCTCGTCCTTGTGGGTCGGAATGGCAAGATCGAGGGAGTCGCTCGTGTACTTCCAACACGGGAAGAGTTTCTTCCGAGCTTGGAACACGTCCTCCTTCGGTTCGCCATTCGTCCACTCGACGAGCTCGCGCATCATGGGTACCGCGAGGTACTGCCGAGCATCCGGGGCCCGCGGGATGAAAAGGTTCGAGAAGTCCAGGGCCTTGCCGAAGAGCTTTTCGTACAACACCGACATGAACGAAACGTCGATGTTGCTGTCAACCACTTGCGTGGCGACAGCAACCTTCTTCACCAGAGCGTCCCGAAGACGCCGAGCGAGAAGCGAAGGATTGCTGATGTAGCGCTGTTGCTCCTTCGTTGTGAGAAGTGGCAACTGCGCGAGCACAGCACCCCCCGAAGGTGAGCGTCTGCTTGTGGAGCTCGGGCGTGAATGGAGCTTTCCCAGCGCGTGGCATGGTTTCTTCTCCTCGTTGTAGATGTTCAGACAGAAGCTCAGGTGCTTCTTTGTCTAAGTCTGATTATATCACACTCTATTATAAAAAGCAAGTTTCCAAATGGTTCACCACCTTGGAACCAATTTATGGCTTAAAATCTATCTTTTTAAAGGCTTCTAGGAAATCCTCTGGGAAATTGGCCAACACTCGGTGTTGACCACCTTTAGTATCTACGAACACTACCTCTCGAGCATGAAGGGCAAGACGCTTGAATCCGAGCATCATGGGTTTAGTCGAGGCATAGAGTTTGTCTCCTATCACTGGTCGTTGAAGAGATTGAAAATGCACCCGAATTTGATGCGTGCGGCCAGTCTTCGGCTTGGCTTCCACAAGAGTTATCCCTTCTGCCCGTTTGAGCACTCTAAAGTATGTGACCGCATCTCTCATCTCCCCCGTGGCTCCTCGACCAGCAGAATATTTGCGAAAATCGCTCGGGCTCTTGCCTATCGGCATGCTGAGTGTCCCATGGTTTTCTTTCATGTTGCCGTACACAAATGCATAGTAAGTTTTTTGAATTTTTCTATCAAGAAATTGCTTTTTTAGACACTCGAAACCTTTTTGAGTTTTCGCCAGGAGAAGAACACCAGAAGTATCTCGGTCCAGACGATGCACAATCCCACTTCGATCAATAATCTCCCCACCCTCAAGTCGAATCATTTCTCCCACATTCTTCGCTTCAGGATATTTTTCTACGAGCCATTCCGAAACAGATGGCTCCTTGGTCCGTCCATCACTATGCACCACAATCCCCGCCGGTTTGTTCAGTGCGAGAATATCTTCGTCTTCATAAATAATGTTGGGTGTGAGATCGGTCATTTGTTTCCAAGAATAATATCACCAATTCTTTCAATCCATCCTTTGATGGTTAAAAACAACTTGGTGTCCTGTATTGAAATATCAATCGTACCGAAGGGTAAGGTTTTCCTTTTTTGTGAGCTTGCACTACTTGGTTTTATATAAGTTTTATAAAATTGTTTCTTTGGTATACCAGATATTTGTGACCAATACTTTTCAATTTTGTTTATATCAGCACCTTCAAAAGTGTGTATATGGGCATGAAATTTCTCTTCAGAGACCCGACATATCTCCCTAAAAAATCTCATCATTACTTTTATAATTCTTGGATCACTATTCGCTAAGCTAACAGACCAATTGCCCGCTTTTCTTCCCTCTCCCCAATATATCATTGCTCCTACAAGTTTGAGTTCTTTTTTTGATATAGTCAAAAAATCCTCTTTGGCTAAATTGATTATCACTTGTCTTTTTTTGTTTTCATTAATGACCCGACTGGTTCGGCGTCGTTCTATAGATTCCATACTTCTTCCTCTTTCAGAAATTGTGTTCCTTTGAATGTCTGTGAGCAAAATATCCCGCGTCCAAAAACTAACACTGGCTTTTGAATAACCGGTCTCCTTTACAATTTGATTCATTGATTTACCTTGTTTACGCAAGGCTCTCGCTCGCTCCCTTTCTTTTATTTTCATAAGTAGAGTATAACATACATAATAGAGATACTCCAGTCCAAACTTGAGATTTACCTGATTTAGTGTATAAATTAGGTGGCGCGGGATTAGCTCAGTTGGTAGAGCAGTCGCTTTACACGCGGATGGTCACAGGTTCGAGTCCTGTATCCCGCACCAAACCAAGTGCCGAGGTGGTGAAATCGGTAGACACGCAGCGTTCAGAACGCTGTCACCGCAAGGTGGTAGGAGTTCAAGTCTCCTCCTCGGCACAAAAATGTGTTAATTTGAATGCACGTCCTCGTAGCTTAATGGATAAAGCAGTGCTCTTCTAAGGCATTGATGCAGGTTCGATTCCTGCCGAGGACACAAAATTAAAAAATGCCGACTTTGGTTGGAGTTTTTTAATTATTTTGAACAAAAAATAAGTCTGTGCTAGGGTTAATTTAGGCGAAACAGATCACACCAACCTTGAGGACAAGATGTGCTCACCAATGACAGCATGGCATTACGCCATTATCCGAATGGCATTCGCTGTTGCGGTTAACAGGGTGTTCCCGAACATCAGACTGGATGAGACAAAAATTGGGGTCAAATGGAGTGAGCGTGGAGACGTCAGCTTCCAAGTTAGCGCCGACCACACTGATGGTCGTACTTTTCAAGGAGAAGTTCGCCCCCAATGGATACAAGATTACAGTCGTTGGTGTCTTGTTGAACTGAGAGGGCATCAAATACCTGTAACAGGCAGAATTCAAGGTGAGAAGCCTGGTGAAGTATGGTATGTCGGATATGAATATTCCAAAATGACCCAAAGCGCCTAGGCGCTTTTTCTTTTTTTTAAAAATAATTATTTCACTTTCAATCCAACGGGTACATCGTCTGCGACTCGGAGAAGAGAGAAAACTTCATCGTTAGAGACAGCGAGAATCATCGCTTCGCTTGTAAGACCCATGAGGGCGCGGGGTTCGAGATTCGTGGCAAACGCACATTTCACTCCAACTATCGCTTCGGGTTCAGGGAAATACTTTCTAATACCAGAAACGACTGTACGGGGCTTCTCTTCGCCAAAGTTCACCGTAAGTTTAAAGAGCTTGTCGCTTCCTTCGATGATTTCCGCAGACACAATTTCACCTACACTTATTTCTCCTTTTTTGAATTCATCTATAGTTATCATTTCAATATTATATCAGAAGCAAAGTAATTGGTTTTCGTGCCTCGCGCAGGCCGACGGGCCGAGCGGAACAAATTTCCAGCAAGAAATTATGTGTGCTAAGAAAATCAATTATTTTGCGAGTCTAAATAGCTTTTAAGTATCAAAGCGGCTGCGCTTGCATCATTCATCGCGGTTTTGCCTTGAATCTGTTGGGCTTCCATCGAGGTATAAACTTCCGAATGAAAGACTACTTCTAGTCCATCTTCGCCGAGAGCATCGGCGAACTTCACAATGTCCTCCATGATTGGGTTCATCTTACCTTTTAAATTTTTCGACTCCCCTATTACTACTTTCTCTATTTTATTTTCTTCAATAAAGTCCAAAACAGTTCTCAATAAATTTTCATCATTCGGCAGAACCATTCTCGGCAAGGCAAACTCCCCCGCTTCGTCGGTCGAGGCGATTCCCACCCTCTTGGAACCAAAATCTATGGCTATTAACTTCATAAGGGCATTATAGTATAATAATCGCATGACAAACATAACAACCATGATTGAGTGGTTCAACACTCATCCAACCCTTGTATTCGCTTTAGTAATTTGGTCTCTTATTTGGAAAGGTCTCGCTCTCTGGAAATCCGCCGAACTTAGACAGAAGTATTGGTTCATCGCTCTACTTGTTCTCAACACTTTCGGTATCCTCGAAATCATTTACATCTTCCTCATCGCCCGCCGATACAAAGTCGAAGTGGTTGAGAATTAGGTTTGAACTGAAGGTAAAATTCTGGCACATTTTGTGGTATACTGGATGAGTGACTGAGGAATACAAAAGACATCCAAATACTAAATGCTGTATTTGTGGAAAGAGTATTTATAAGAGGCCATCAATAATTAAAGCCAACAAAGGCTTGGTATTTTGTAGCCAAAAGTGCTATGGATTTTCGTGTCGTAAGGAAATACCTTGTATTGTCTGTGGAAAAGCAATCTTGGCCGGACTTAACAAAAAAACCTGCAGTAGGAAATGTTCAAATATTTACAGAACTGGAATTAAATACAAAATTGGTAGACCAAATGACAAAGCTGAAAAAGCTAGACATTTAAAAATAAAATTGCTTAGGGAAAGAGGAGAGAAATGTGAAAGGTGCGGTTATTCAAAGGGCAAAATATTGCAAATTCATCACAAAAATTGTGACAGAAATGATAATCATTTAGATAATCTAGAGATTGTTTGTCCAAACTGTCATTATGAGGAACATTATTTAGAAAAAAGTTAATCAAACAAATAAGTGCCAAAATAAGAGCATTCTGGTATTATCGTTAACAAGGAGGAGTCGCATAGAGGCCTAGTGCGGTAGTCTTGAAAACTACTATACCGAAAGGTATCGTGAGTTCGAATCTCACCTCCTCCGCCAAGTTTAACACTCAGTTAATGTGTTCTTTTAATTCTATGTCTTCTTTTTTCTTATCAAATTTAACAATAAAGATATCAAAAAAAACCTTTTTGTCCCAAAACTCCATATCCCATTTTTGAGATTTTTGGCATAAAGCCCACTTCCATATCATAATTCCATCCACCAACATTTAGTTTAACCTTATGAAGAAAATATTCCCCTTCTACCCCATCTACTATTCCAAATGTCGTTCTTTTTATTCCAGTAGTAATATCTTTTATCCCTATTAGCTTAGCTATTTCTGCTTGAAAAATACATTCATCTGCCCCCGAATCAAGCAAAGCAAAATACCCAATTGGGTTATTATTCTCATAAGAAACTTTCACGGGGATAATTGGTCTTAAAGTTTTTTAGTCAACTTTTATATAAGGAAATTTCATTTCCTTTTTAATTACCCAATATATGTAACAACAGCTTTTGGTATTTTATTCAAAAACACATCTTTGTGACCTTTTTTGTTTGCTGATTCCAAAGCTGATTTAGCACTTTTACCAAAACCAACAACTGTGAGCTGATCGCCTAAAATGGCCACCCACATACCTTTGTATTTCTTATACATTTTAGACCAATCTTTTTTCATAGAATTTATAACACCCATAATAACCAAAAATTAGTAATCTTTCAATCTTTTATTTTTAACCGTAATTACCCCTTAAACTCAATCTCGAATCTATACATACCCATTCCGCAGGAGCCGAGGATGGTTGAGGCTTGTGGGCTACCCAAATCAATATTCGTGGCACCAGTTTGAGGAAGTAATTTCGAGATATTCATACTCGGGATTCGCACAGATGAAGAACAATCGAACGAGCCGTTGGTATCAAATTCAATGACCGTAGGAATACCCGCTTTGGCCACACTTCTGCGGGGCTGATATCCTCCTCGGGCTTGAATCTTTATAATTTGCTTGCCGTCTACAATACTTACGTTGTTTGCATTAACTTGGCCAACCGCAGACGATGTTCCACCTCGATTAACCATGAAGATTGCTCCGACGATAATCACTCCGGCGATAATGATTGAGATGACTGTGCCTTTCATAGAGGTATTGTACTAAAAATTAAAAATTGGCGGTAATATCCCAGCGATAACTAAACTATTAATAATATTAAACAAAGCGAAAATTATCACAATCAGTCCGGCTGATTTAAAGAAAATACCAGATTTAGAATTATTTTTAATACTAAACGAGCTGAAGCTAATCAAAGCAAGGATCGGCAAGGTCCCAAGCGCGAACGAAAGCATGGTCAAACCACCTTTCAAAAAACTTCCGGTAGTGAGTGTAAACAACTGCATTGATTGAGTAAATCCGCATGGCAGAAAGAAAGTGGCGACTCCCACAAGCATTGGGGTAAGGGTGTGATTTAATTTAGAAACCCCGTGCGCATGTCGAGCAATAAACTTCGGCATGGATGGCTGAAATTTCTTCGCCCAAGGAAAAACGTCCAAGAGATTCAATCCTAAAACAAGCATCACCAACCCAATAATTAAACCCAAGATAAATGAAGCAGAAGTGCTCAGAGTAAATGCTGAACCCAAAGCTCCTATGATACCCCCAAGGACAAAAAATGAAACGATTCTCCCACCGTGGAACATGAGCTGAGGCTTCACTCGATCCCCTTCCTTCGCAAAGGTGGCGGACATGGAGAGAAGCAATCCCCCAACCACAGCTGCACATGAAGAAAGTGAGGCTATAATTCCAATCACAAACGCTGTCCCATAATTCACATCACTGACCTTCACCAAATTTATTAAACCAAGTCTTTGCAAGAGAACAAACAGAATTACAAAACCCAGAGCAATCGGTAAAGCCATTTTTAAATCTCTCCATTTCGCTTGATGTTTAATTTTTTCTACTGAAATGGTATAGCCGTGTTTGATTGTTGTTTGAGTAAGCTCGTTTGTGATTTGTTCTGGGGTTTTATTTCCGAAATCCCCCACAATTTCAATTTGATGATTTTTGAGACTCGGTTTGATAGAAGAAAGATTCGACAATTCCTTTAATTCACTTTCAATCACAAATTCACACGCCTTGCAGTGCATACCCTGAACATGAAAGGTGTATGTTTTATTGGGTTTAGTCACAAAGACCATCCTAGCACAAAACCCTTTCTAGCTTAATTTTCTCCAAACAAACCAATGATAATAATTATATTCCACACCCGCTTTGCTGTCTTGGGGCAGGAGCAACAGCGGACGTATCCGTATCAACCCCGCATCCACCAGCGTTTTGTGGACTACTCGGCAAAGTAACTTGCGAAGCAATCCTCGCGTATCCTTGCGCGCTAGAATAATTTGCCCCTAGTATCTCTTGCGGATTTACATTTTCCCACTTAACTCCTTTGACCGACTTCATGTATGTCGCAATGGTCATATATGTATTCGGGAACCAGTATGAATTCACAACCAAAGCAGTTTTCCACATCTCTTGTTCACTTGCTCCTTGTGAGGCCATGAGTTCAAGCAGACCGAGCATGGCCATCCCATGATTACAATCCGGAAAGTGCGTAGAATTTCCGCAACACGGCCTATAAATTCCCCGCGAAACCTTATCCACAAGTGCTTGTTGTTCTATCGTCAGATTAAAGAACTTGTGTTTACTATAATGATTCATCGGATTACCTTGAGCCATGGTCCATCCGCCTGTTGAGGCGAAGTTTTGAGCCCCCCCATATCTTGGGTCCATCATTTCTCCTTCTTCTAAAATGGGATTTTTGTTTGCCAACCCAAGAGCCCAAAATAGATTGAGCAAATAACCTGAATTTTCTTTTGTAATTTTTAATTTACCCGTATTGTTTCCTTCGAGTAATCTTGAATATTCTTGAGTAAATTTTCCACGATTTTCATAAATCGATTTGAATTTGGCTTCATCAACGGCTCCGCTTTGCACAAGTTGCGACCCCAAATCCCCCCACGAAACCGGCAATTCTACACCGGCTGTAGGCAAAACGGTTTGTTCGAGAACAGAGACTGGCAAAGACACCTCTTTCGCATCACTTTGAACATTTTTTGAACTATAAAAGATACTTCCAGAGAGAAGAACCCCAGCGACAACAATGGCCATCGGAATAGTGTATGTGTTTTCGTTTTTCATTTTTGCTTTTAATTATTCCTTGCAACAATCAACCAATCTGCTAATAATTTCTTCCATCGACCTTTTTTCGTCCGAACGCTTTGAGGACACAGAAACTCCAACTGCCCTTAACCTTTTTATCGTTTCTTTTATACCAGACGACTTCACTGCGTTGAGAATAAGACGGCGCTGTTCGCATTTCTCACAATGAGGTATATGGAACGACTTGGCTATCTTGGCGATCATATCACCGAGTCTAATTTGTTGTTTGTTGTCCATAATTTTGATTGATTATTTTAATTCTCCAATTTTAGTGAAGAGTATGTCGTTCGCAATAGCCATGTTTGGATCATCAAGCACGTATCTCACTATCCCGTTCTTGTCTATGAGCACATAAGTATGACCGGGCAAAATTCCTTTGTGCATTGATGAAGCCGTGGTTAACATACCGAGTTGTCTGGAAGCATAGGTATTCACATCAAACAGAGTGGTTGATTTGGCCAGCTGGGGCATCTGCATGATGGCTCTTTGCCAATCACCGACAGAGTCTGCCACCACCGAGATGGCCTGAATTTCATCATTATTGAAGCGTGGATCGCCCCCGAATGCCGCAATCTGGTTCCAACAAGCCGGATAACACATCAGTCCTTCATTGAAGAAAAGGACCACTGTTTTCCCTTTGAAATCCGCCAGGGTGTATACTCTCCCATTTTTGTCCAACAATTTTATTTCTGGCATAGGTTTGCCCGCAAGATCGCTCGGAGTACTAGCCGAGGCTTGTGAACCTTGACCCTGCGGAGAATTTTTGGACAAGAAGTATCCAAGAAGCAAAACGATAATCGCAAATAGAGAAACAATAATGACGGTCGATTTATTGTTGTTCATTTTTTTGTTTTTTATACTGCTTAATAAACACCCGAGAAACCCAAATCACAATCCCAATAAAGACAACAGCCCAAACATATTCAGGAATTAAAGTCACGAAACCATTAATGGCGCCCAGAAACTTTGCATTCCACAAATTCATTTCCAACTGATAGCTTGAATGAGTGAACAACTTATTGTTGAAAGCCAAATAAGTAATATAACCACCCATAAGCAGAAAGATTAGTCCAGAAATTAATTCGGAAACAGTAATGCTCCAACTGAAACTACCGACTCTTAACCCAACAGTTTTCTTGATATTAGTAAATCTTTCGGTCAGATTAACTTTGTCCAAAAACACTGCGATGATGAAGAGTGGCAAGGTCATTCCGATCACATAAGCCAGAGTATAGAGTGCCCCCCAAATCATTGTGCCACTGGCGACCGAGAGAGTGATCACTCCAGCCAAGACCGGTGCACAACAGGTAGTGGCGATGGCCGAGAATATTCCCAAAACATAGATTGAGGACACATGTCGTTTCATTCCATCACGAACAGAGGTTGGAGTAGCAAACTTTTTGCCGAAAAGCATCATTATTCCTAACCCAATCAAGAAGACCCCACCGACAGTGAAGATAATGTTGTGATATCGACCAAAAAGTTGGGCCAAGAATGAGGCCCCCAAACCGATTGGCAAGAAGACAGTTAACACTCCCAAGAAAAAAACAAAAGTCATGAAGAAAATTTTGTATTTTTCTTTGAAGATATTACCGAGATAAGACGGAAGCAAGACAGTGATACAGCAAGGAGCGAAAAGTGCAGCGACCCCGGCCACGAATGCGGCTATCATTGATGTTCCTACAAGGATTCCCATAATAGTTATTAATTAATTTGTAATGTTGCAATTTGATTATTGATTTGTAAGATTAACCCAAACACAAAAAGTCCAAACAAGGACTTGGTATCGCTCAATAGACTCTAAGGATAGAGGTATTAAGCGCTTAGATATTGAGATGGAGAATGCTCAAACAAAGAAAGCCAGCGGGTTATTTTTCTGATACTCTGAAAGGCTTGGAGGGAATCTTGGAAACGTTTTTTGATTAATCTATCGGGTAAATTTGGTTTGATGAAGAACTCAAAAAGCAAACTAATAGAAACAAGGAGCAAGGCCAGGATTGCCATCAGCCCGAAATTTGCGGTGATATTCAAAAACGATTGATAAGAAAAGATATGATGAACCGCCGAAGCGATGGTGTTCTGCAGACAATTTATTGTTTCAACAAATGAAAATGGGCAATCACCGAGCATACTTCCATCCGATCGATGAGTCATCTCGAGGGCCCCAAAGAAGACCGATGCGAGAAAGGTGACGAGGATGAGTAGGGCTATAGTTTTTTTGGTAGTGAATGACATCGGTTTTTTCATTTTAACATTTTTAGCTTATTCTTTTTAACCGTAGCGAATTTAAGACAACACTAATGCTACTAAAGGCCATGGCGGCACCGGCAAAAATCGGATTGAGTAAAATCCCAAAAAACGGATAGAGAGCACCCGCCGCGATAGGAATAAAGGCAACGTTGTAGAAGAAGGCCCAAAATAGATTTTGTTTGATGATTCTCATCGTTTGTCTGGAAATCTGAATCACCTCGGAAATAAGCATGAGATCTCCTCTCATAAGAGTGATGTTCGCTGACTCCATGGCGATATCCGTTCCTTCGCCCATTGCAATACCAATGTCTGCCTGAGTAAGGGCTGGAGCATCATTTATCCCGTCCCCTATCATGGCCACAATTCTTCCCTGCTTTTGAAGTTCACGAACTTTTTCTGATTTTTTGTCCGGTAAAACTTCACTCATCACATTGTCTATACCAACTTCCTTCGCAATGGCTCTGGCCGTGCGGTCATTATCTCCCGTGAGCATCCAAACATCAATATTATTTTTTCTCAGGGCTTGCACTGCTTTAATCGACTCTTTTTTCAAAACATCAGCCACCGCAAGTGCCCCCTTAACCTCTCTATCAACCGCCAGGATCATGACAGTCTTGCCTTCATTTTCAAGTTTACTAATACCCTCTTCATACACAGAAACATCAAGTCCAATATCAATCATCAAGGCCCTATTGCCCAAATAAGCTTCAACCTTTTTGTCTTGAATCTGAAGAAAACCTTTTAAACCTTTTCCTGAAATAGCTTTGAAGTCTTCGAGTTTATACAATTCAATCTTTTCTCTTTGGGCTTCCTCAATAATAGTTTGGTCAAGCGGATGAGATGACTTTTGATCCAGGCTCGCTGCGTATTGAAGGATGGCTTGGGCCAAAGGATGTTCAGATCGTTGTTCTAATGAAGCGGCCAGATGAAGAATTTCTTTCTGATGGCCACCGCCAAAAACAATAATGTCTGTTAGCTGGGGTTCACCTTGAGTTAGAGTCCCCGTCTTGTCTAAGATGACGGTGTTTATCTTGTTCGCAATTTCAAGAGAAGTAGCGTCCTTAATTAAAATTCCTCGAGTCGAAGCTGTGCCTGAAGAAACCATAATAGCCATGGGTGTGGCCAGCCCAAGAGCACACGGGCAAGCGATGATTAGCACCGCCACGAAATTCACCAAAGCAAACGTGAAGGCAGGATTTGGCCCAAAGAAAAACCAAACGGCGAAAGTAAGACCGGCAACCACAAACACAGCAGGAACAAAATAAGAAGAAACTATGTCAGCCAACCGTTGAATCGGGGCCTTAGAACCCTGGGCCTCTTCAACCATTTTAATAATTTGAGAAAGGACAGTATCCTTCCCAACTTTCGTGGCTTGGAAAGTAAACGCCCCAAATTTATTTATAGTGCTTCCAATCACAGCACTTCCAACTTTCTTGTGCACCGGCATTGATTCTCCGGTTACCATTGATTCATCAATTTCTGAATCTCCTTCGACTATTTTCCCATCTACAGGTATTCTTTCTCCGGGTCGAACCACAACTAAATCACCCACCTGAACTTCAGAAATGGAAATTTCAATTTCTTTATTATCTCGAATAATTTTCGCAGTTTTTGGTTGCAAACCAACAAGTTTTTTTATCGCCTCCGAAGCCCGACCTTTCATCAAAACTTCGAAATATTTTCCAAGAAGAATAAGAACGATAATAATGGCTGAGGTATCGAAGTAGAGTGCCGGGGTCAAACCACCTCTGGTGAAAAAGACTGGGAAAATGGTAACCGCCGCGCTGTACAGATACGCAGCCAATGTTCCTATGGCAATCAAAGTATTCATATCGGCCGAGCGATATTTAATGAGAAGTTTAAGCCCGCTATAGAATTGGGACCCGATCCAAAACTGCACTGGTGTAGTCAGAGCGAAAAGCACCCAATGATTGTTTAAAATTTGTGGGACAAAGGTAAACCATTCTGGGAAACTGCCTAAAAATATAAGGATAGAAAGAATACCCCCAACAACCAATTTGAGTTTCATTTCCTTTATCTGACTTTCACGTTCCATTTTCATATGATCATGGTGTGGTGAACCCATACCCATATCATCCTCGCTCGTCTCTGGACTTTTTGGGTCTTCTCTGATTTGATGAGCAATCGCATCTGTGTTTTTAGAAAAAAGATGATACCCAACATCTTCGACGGCCTTTGAAAGACCGGGCTCGGAAATAATATTTTCATCAAATTCAATTAAGGCCGATTCTGAAGCAAAATTAACCGAAGCTGAATGCACTCCGAGTGTATTTTTGAGCGCGTGTTCAATCTTTGAGACGCAACTTGCGCAATGTATGCCTTCTATTCTGAACGTTTCTTTTTTCATATTTTGGTTAAATTATTTTCGCTTCAGCTGATAAACTTTTAAAATTTCGTTTACGACAACATTCTTCTTGCCCTTCTTCATCTGAGGAGCAACGCAAGTGGTCAAATGATTTTCCATAATAATATCTTCTATACTGGAGAGAGCCTGTTTCACCGCGCTTGTTTGAGTGATGATGTCTATGCAGTAAACTCCCTTCTCAATCATTTCTTCCAAACCGCGAATCTGGCCCTCAACAATCTTGAGACGGCGAATTAATTTTTTGTTCTGTGTGTTCATGACTACCATACTATACCCCCCAAGGGTATTAGTCAAGTCAGAAATCTGTTAAACTATTCTTGTCTAATTTCAACTCTTCATGGCTAAACCAAAACTTATTGTCTTTTCATCGGGGACCAAAACTGGCGGAGGGAGCGGTTTTGAAAATCTTGTAAGGAGCGCTGAGAGTGGGGTGCTTAAAGCAGAGATTGTGGCTGTTGTTTCTAATCATGAAGCCGGGGGTGTGAGAAAAAGGGCCAAACGACTCGGTGTGCCGTTCGTTTTGTTCCAAGGGCCCTTCGAGGCAAGCGAATATCAGAAAATTATTAGAGAAACTGGGGCAGAATGGGTCGCTCTTTCAGGCTGGTTAAAGCTTGTAGTGGGACTTGATCCAGCGAGAACATTTAATATTCACCCGGGACCCCTACCTCGTTTTGGAGGCAAAGGGATGTATGGATACCATGTTCATGAAGCGGTGGTGGAAGCATCTCGGCGTAGTGAGATAACACATTCGGCCGTGACCATGCATTTCGTTACCTCCATTTATGATGAGGGTCCAATTATTTTCTCATTACCTGTGGAGATTTTGGCAGATGATACGGCTGAAACTCTCGGAGCCCGAGTTTTAGAAGCCGAACATGAGTGGCAACCGAAAATCACAAACATGATAGTGACTGGTGAAATATCCTGGGATAGCAAAGATAGACAGAGTTTGAAGGTACCTACTGACTACAAATTTCTGTTATAATTTTCATATGGCTAAAGAGATCTTTAAAATCGAATGGGATGCTCATGTATACGAACACAAAGAGCGTTCTTCGGATTGGTTTTGGGCTGTGGGCATCGTGGTCGCTTCCCTCGTCATAGCCGCTATAGTTCTCGGGAATATTATTTTCGGTCTACTCATCATCGTGGGCTCCTTCGCTCTTTCTCTTTTTATTAATCGTCCGCCGGAGATTATTCATATGATTATTGATGAGAACGGGGTAACCCGTGCGAATATTCGCTATCCATACAACACTCTGCATTCATTTTGGATTGACGAAATCCACCCACACAAAAAAATCATTCTCCGTTCGCAGAAAATGTTCATGCCTCTTATTATTGTTCCTTTAGGAAACGACACAGACCCAGAAAAATTGCAGGAGCTTCTGCTCAAAAAACTCCCGGAAGAATATTATTCCCTCCCTTTCGTCGAAAAGATTTTGGAATACTTGGGGTTTTAGTTTCTCTGTGATAGTCTTTTCGCGTATAGCTCCCATCGTTCAATGGATAGGACATAACTTTGCGGAAGTTAAAATGTAGGTTCGATTCCTACTGGGAGCACAAAAGACAGAAACATCTCGCCTGCGCGAGATTTTCTGCTTTTGTGCTGGACGGAGCGATGTTTCGAGAGCACGAGAAACCGCGAGTCAGGGTCGTGGAAATTTCCGAGCGACGGCAAGGAAATTATCTATGACCACAAGCTAACGATATAAAACCGTAGTATCATAAATATATGTTTGGATTCGGAAACAAATACTCAAAAGAGAAGTTCGACGACCTAGAAGCAAGTCGCCTTAAAACCGAAGGGGCGATAAGAGATTCTGATGAAATCCTCACAGAAATCGCAGACTTATCATCCAGTTCAGAATTGAACAGAGCTTTGCATAGAAGCGACGAAGAGGACGAGAGACGTAGATTGGAAGAAAAAAGGAATGAGCTTGCTCGTATTAAAACTGAAGAAGAAAGATTGCTAAGATTGGCAGAAAAAGAGGCCTATGAGAAATTAGACCGAGCTGCCTAGAGAAACTTTCTAGGTTTCTACTATTGAATCTTTCTTATCATCCTCGAGAGACGGGATTTCTTGCGAGAAGCGGTGTTCTTGTCCAAAGTGTGACCTTTGACCGCTTTGTCTAAAGCTTTTTGGACTGAACGCATCATCACCATCGCTTCTTTCTTGTTTTTGTCTGCGATTAATTTCTTCAAAGACTTTAAAGACTTTTGAACTTTAGATTTTCGAGCAATATTAAATTCTCGCTTTCGGAGCGAGCTTCTGAGAGCTTTCTTGGCACTGCGTGTTATAGGCATGGGGCTTATAGTAGTCAGTAGACAGTAAATAGTCAAGTTTTTGTTATCTATTTTTTGTTTTCTGTCTACTGTTTACTATTTACTATTTCCTGTATTATTTCTATATGATTGCCACTCTAAAGGGTCTGGTCACCCACAAGGATCTCCATATGCTCATAGTTGATGTGAAGGGTGTGGGCTACAAAGTTTTCGTCCCCACAGACACCGCTCTCGACGCCCTGCCGGGTCAAGAAATTTCACTTTGGACCTATCTCTCCGTGAGAGAGAACGCTCTTGATTTGTTCGGATTTAAAGATAAAGAAAATTTGGATCTTTTCGAACTACTCATCGGAATTTCGGGTATTGGCCCGAAAACGGCCCTCGGAATACTGAATGTCGCTTCCCCATCGATGCTTAGACAAGCAGTAGCCGAAGAAGATACTTCGTATCTCACTCGAGTTTCTGGGATTGGCAAGAAAAATGCAGACAAGATTGTTCTCGAACTTCGAGACAAACTAATCACCACTTCGGCAGACACGGGTCTAAACATGCGGGCAGAAGGTGATGCCTTGGAAGCCCTTGTTTCCCTCGGCTATACAGAACGTGATGCACGCGAAGCTTTGAAAAAAGTCCCAAATAATCCGCCAGCTGGCGGAGAAAACCCGAGCGAACGAGTGAAGCAAGCCCTAAAAATACTTTCCAGGTAAAATGCTCGACAACATTCTTCGTAGAATCAAGAAATTCATCCCGAAGGAGCTTTTCAATGCTCTCGCGCCAATTTATCATTTCGGGCTCGCTTTGGTTGGCGCACTTATCTATCGCTTCCCTTCGAAGCGAATCACGGTCATCGCGGTCACGGGCACGAAAGGCAAATCTTCAACGAGCGAAATGCTCTCTTCAATCTTTGAAGCTAACGGGAAGAAAACTGCGCTCCTCAACACCATCCGATTTAAAATTGGAGACAATTCAAAACCCAACACTCGCAAGATGACCGTGCCTGGACGATTCTTTGTCCAAAAATTTATTAGACAAGCAGTTGATGCACATTGCGATGTGGTCATCCTCGAACTTTCAAGCGAAGCATCCAAGCAGTTTAGACACAAATTCATCGACCTCGATGCTCTCGTCTTCACCAACCTTTCGCCAGAGCATATCGAATCACACGGTTCGTTCGAGAAATACAAACAGGCCAAGCTTTCTATCGCCAAGGCTCTTTCGAGAAGTTCAAAGAAAAGAGTGATTGTGGTCGTGAATGGGGATGACAAGGAATACAAAGCTTTTTTGAACTATGGAGTTGATGAAGCTTATTCGTTCTCCATAAAAGATGCTGGGTTATACAAAAATGATTCGGATGGATTGAAGTTCGTCTTTCGCAATACCACCATTGCTTCACCTCTTGTAGGAATTTTCAATTTGTACAACATGCTCGGAGCAGCCACGCTCGCAAGCGCCTTCGGGGTTAAGGCCGAAAATATTAAGAAGGGATTAGAAGGTCTTTCTATCATTCGAGGACGGGTAGAGTTTATAAAATCAGAAAATCAGAAGCAGGATTTTGATGTGGTGGTGGATTATGCGCACACTTCCGGTTCACTCGAAGCACTTTATAAAACCTTTGAAGGTAAGAAAAAAATTTGCGTACTTGGAAATACTGGAGGAGGGAGAGACAAATGGAAACGGCCCGAGATGGCGAAAGTGGCTGATGAATATTGTGATGAAGTTATCTTGACTAACGAAGATCCTTACGACGAAGACCCGAAGAAAATTATCGAAGATATGCTTCCAGGATTTGCGAAAAGAAAAGTAACTATCATTATGAATCGCAGAGAAGCCATTCATGAGGCTATCAAACGCGCGAAGAGAGGCAATGCGGTTTTAATCACGGGCAAAGGCACTGACCCGTACATCATGGGTGCTGACGGAGAGAAAACTCCGTGGAGTGATGAAAAGGTTGCACGAGAGGAATTGGAGAAAATTTTGGAGGTTAAATAGTTTTGCGCGCAATCATAGCAAACTGCATAAAATATGGTTCCAGGGCTAATAATGAAGTGTTGTACTCCTTTCCTCCCAAAACCGCATCGGCAAAAATTTCCCTTGAACGAACAATCTCATTCAAGCGAAGAGCCCATCTTTTGTCCTTGATGGTCAAATTAAACAAATCCAGAGCGCGAATCACTGCTCCCCAAAACAAATCCTGATCCTTGTTTTGCCATTTGGCAGAACGTCCAACTTCACTTCCAATATTCCCTAATTGCTCTGCTAGAGACATCGAGAACCATCGGCTTTCTGATACTGTTCTTTGCATTTTATTTAACCAAATTATTAACAATCATTCTTATTTTGTTTTGATTACATCACCGTATTGTTCGTGCGCCAAGGCTTTTAATTCATCGTGGGTTATCGTCGAATCTTTGATAATTTTCGTTTCCATTGGTCCGTGTATTATACCTTAGATAAAGAGTTTCTGATGAACTGGGCAGAAATGTGCACTGCGGGTACCAACAACAATTCGTTTGATAATTCCTTTGCATCCAGGTTTCAAACATTTCAAACCGGTTCTTTGATACGCTCGGTGGTAATCTTGAAACTTCCCTTTCTCTCCGTTGATATTTCTATAGTCGAACATCGAATCACCACCAAAATCAATTCCCTTTTTCAAAGTTTCTTTCATCGCTTTGAACATTTCTTTCAATCCGCCAGCTGGCGGATTTTCTGGAATCGCCTGCACAATAGAGAGTGGATGAACGGACGTACGCCAGAGTATTTCGTCAGAATAAATATTCCCTATTCCCACAATAATTTCTTGGTCCATCAATACAGTTTTGATTTTGCCTTTCGGTTTTTTCAGTAATCCTTCTTTGAAAATTTCAAAAGTAAATTTCTTGTCTAGTGATTCTGGCCCAAGATGCAGAACATGGAGAGATTCGTCTAATTTGTCCGTTGGAATGAGAGTAATCTTCGCAAACTTGCGCATATCAGAAAACGCAAGATGTTTCTTGTTGTCTAAAGTCAAATCAAAGTGAATAAACGAGGCATTCTTCGGTGGATTGTAGAAAAAGTGGCCCGTCATCTTCATGTGAACGAGAATAGTTTCGTGATTATTCAAATCTATCAGAACATTCTTACCTCTTCTTCTAGCTTTCAAAATTCTCGCCCCAACAATTTTCTTTTTGAATTCTTTAAAATACTTTGAATTCTTAATCTGGTTTTTATTGAAAATTGAAAATCGTGAATTGTAAATTTTCGAGCCATAGTCCGTCCAAACATCTAAAATCTTCCGACCCTTCACCGTTCGGTTCAAGCCATTCACTGTTGTTTGGACTTCTGGAAGTTCGGGCATATTAGATAAGGTTAAACAATGCGATACCTGTGGCCACCGAAACATTCATCGATTCTTTCTGACCTCGCATGGGGATTTCTATTATTTCATCACACTTGTTAAGAAACGACTTTGAAATTCCTTCGACTTCATTACCCACTACTAGTGCAAACTTCTCTAGACTTTTGACTTTAAGACTTTTCAACTTTATAGACTTCTTGTCCTGCTCCAATGCAATTATTTTGTACCCTTCTTTTTTAAAATTGTTTATTGTCAATTGAATTTTGTCTATGTATTCCCATTTCACAAATTCCTCCGCGCCTAAGGAAACCTTGATGAAATCTTTACGTTTGCGCCCGAATCGGTCAATAGGAGTCGGGGTTGTGCCTACTAGGATAATTCTAGAAACCCCGAGACAATCAGCGGTGCGAAAAATAGAGCCAACATTAGCCACACTGCGTATATTGTCGAGAATTAAAATACATTCCCTCATATCTTGAGTATGCTATCATAAATACATGCTTAATCCATTCCCAGAACTTTTGAGTTTCTCCCCACTTGCTCCTTTCATTCTTCGCCTTGTCTTGGGATTAATTTTCCTTGACCTCGGGATACTTAAATTCAGAAGTGAACGGGCAAGGTGGATTAAATCTTTCCAAGCTCTTCATTTGAATCCGGCGGAACTTTTCTTGATTATTTTCGGATTGATTGAAGTGGTAGGAGGAGCTTTCTTGCTCATTGGTGCATGGGTTCAGATTTCGGCTCTCGCATTTGTCCTGCTTGTTGGTTTGGAATTCTTTGTTGAATACAAAGATAAATCTGTTTTGAAACGTGATTTTGTTTTTTATCTTCTCGTCCTCACTATCGCCATTTCCCTTCTCCTCTCCGGCGCTGGTGCTTTCGCGTTTGACGTTCCGCTATAATCTCGACAAATAATAGTTTTTCAGCTATAGTTTTTTTACTTTTGTATTATCCACAAAGGTAGAACCTGCGTGTGTTATAATATTAAGGTAAGCCCCCATAGCTCAATGGTAGAGCATTCGCCTTTTAAGCGATCGATCATGGTCCGATTCCATGTGGGGGCACATGAATATTTTCGGTCAAAAATGTTTGGCTTTAAGGAGGTTGGGACACACATTGACTGAAATCTCTAAAATCACTGGTAGACCAAAGTCTTCGGTCTATGGATATATACAAAATATACCGTTAGATACAAAAAAACTAAAGTCTATAAAACAGGCCTCTGGTATTAGAGCCCGGAAACTTGCTCAAGATAGAAAAGGCAAAAGTAACAGAATTTTCAAAAAGTTTAACGCTTGGAATAAAGATACGATAAACATAGTTTCTCATTTTTTATTTGATGGAGAGATTAAAAAAGAAGGATGTATTTATAATAACCGTAACACTTCTTTGGTTCATGGGGTAGAAAAATCCATGAAAAAAATCTATGACTTTAAGCCTAAATATTATTTTAACAGCAAGACCGGGGTAAGCAGAGTATCTTATTTTAATGTTGTTCTTGGTGCATATATGAAAAATAAATCAGAAGAATTATTGAGGGAAATTTTAAATTTACCAGTGAACCTAAAACGAATATTTTTGCGTGCTTTTTTTGATGATGAGGGGTGTATGGATTATAGACCAAAACGTAATCTCAGAAGAATACGGGGCTATCAAAAGAACAATAAAATTCTTCATCTAATCCAAAAATTGCTCAAAAGCTTTGATATCGAATCTTCTATAATTCCACCTAATGAAGTGGTTGTTTCCGGTAAAAAAAATCTGCAAAAATTTCAAGAAAAAATTAATTTCTCGTCCGGTGTAAAAATCAACGGGAAACGACCAAACAGTATCTGGAAAAAATCTCTAGAGAAACGAGGTTTGCTTGACCAAGCCATTCGTTCTTTTAAAACTTGATACTGATTCCTGCTGGGCGCACCAGTCATAGCCTCAAAAGTATTTTCTCAATCAAAGTCTCAATCTCTCCTATTCCACGGCGGGCGTTGTGGTAGCCAACAACGAGAGATTCGGAAAGATTTTCTAGTTCATCTTTAGAAAAATTCTTCGCATAACCTTTCGCTTTTTTGTACGGGAATTCTTTCATCTCGGTCTCTGAATAATCCTTCGTGCGCGAAGCGATGAGCATCGACTTCACTATCCAAACAATTTTCCAGAAAATTTCTTCACCCACCATGCCCGAAGCAAGAGCTTTTTGATACAAAACCCAAGCCTTTTTCTTGTTCCTTGCTCCTACAGCATCGGTCAGGGAAAAAATATTGAAATCAGAGTGTTTGGATTTTATTTCATCGGTTTCCTCAACTTCTTCAACAAAATCAACATCCACCACTTCTCCAAAAATATTTTTGTGATAAAAGTCGTCGCTCATATTTATATGCGTTTCATCTCACCCCAATTCTTACCCGCAGAAGCTTCGGACACAATAGGCACTCCGTAGGTTTCCTTGCCCGACATCACATTCTCCATAATTTTCTTAAATTCTTTCGATGTTTCTTCGATTAAAGAATCTTTCACTTCAAAAACAATTTCGTCGTGCACATTAAGAATGGGGCAAACATCTTTCTCCCATTTTTTCTTTTTTATTAGTTTATCAATTTCGTTCATCGAAATCTTCACGATATCGGCTTCTGTCCCTTGAATCGGCGCATTAATAGCCATCCTCTCTGCCGAGGCGCGAATGAACGGAAGAGGAGACTTCAAACCAGCGAAATATCTTCTGCGTCCAAACATCGTTTCTGTATAACCCTTCCTCTCTGCCTCAGCTTTTGTATGATCCAAATATTTTGAGAGTCCCGAGAACGTTTTGAAATAATTATTATAAAATTCCTGCGCTTCTTGTCTGTTTGTACCTAAATTTGTTTTCAAAGCATTCACCCCCATGCCGAACAACACACCGAAGTTAATCACCTTGGCTTTTCTTCTCATTTCTTTGGTTACTTCATTTTCTGAAACTTTGAAAACTCTAGAAGCTACCCCCGTATGAACATCTATCCCTTTTTTGAAAATCTCTATAAGGTTTTCATCTTTCGAGAGAATAGCTGCAATGCGAAGTTCGATTTGAGAATAATCAAGAGAGAGAAGTGAGGAACCTTTCTCGACCACGAATGCATGCCTTATGGCTTGGCCAAGTGCAGATTTAGTCGGAATATTCTGCAAATTAGGGCTCTCTGAAGCCATTCTTCCGGTAGTGGTGCCGGCTTGAAGAAAATTTGAATGCAGACGAGAATTCTGGTCTAGAAGTTTCGGGATTACATCAATATAAGTTGAAAGGAGTTTCTGAAGTTCCCGATAACCCAAAATCTTTTCAATGATTGGGTGTTTGTCTTTGAGCTTCACTAATTCTGATTCTTTGGTCGAGAATCCGCCGGTCGCGGTTTTCTTCTGTCTCTGTCCTGCGAGGTTTAATTTTACAAACAGAATTTCCCCGAGTTGTTTGGGCGAATTGATATTAAACTCTGTGCCTGATTCTTTCCAAATTTCTTTCTCAAGACGGGCAAGTTCTTTGTGATAATCCGTAGAAAGTTTTTTGAGCGCCTCTGCATCAATCTTCACTCCGTGTTCGTTCATTCTTTCTACCACTTTCATAAGGGGTTTCTCTATCTCATCATAAATATTTTTCACGCCTCGCTTGGACAACTCGGTGTCTACGACCTTCCAAGCGTCTTTGATATTTGAGGTTTTCGTGAAGTCAAAAACATCCTGAATAGTTGGGGTAGTTAAATTTGAATCTATGACCCACAAAGCAAGTGTGAGTTCTTTCTCTTCTTTTGTATTTGTGGGCAAAGTTGCAGAAATTCGATCGGTGTCGGAGCCCCCGGTAGAGAGGGTAAAGCCGTCGACATTTCTGCGACTTTGCCCACTGAGTAACATCTTTACTCTCTCCCCCATTGTTCTAAACTCAAGTTCTTTGAAAAGTTCAATTAAACTTTCTACAACCAAACTTTCTTTCCACGGCTTCGGTAATTTAAAATCAATCGGCGCATCACGACGAATGGTAGCCAAAGTTTTCGAGAACAAGGCTTCTTCTTCGTTCGCCAACAACAAATCTCTCACGCGTTCGTTGATTCCGGCCTTCTTGTATTCCCCATTCTTTTTCAAAGCTTTATACATTTTCTCCACTGTCCCAAATGTGGTGATGAGTGAAGTAGCTGTTTTCTCTCCGATGCCTTTCACTCCGATAATATTGTCAGAAGGATCCCCTCGCAAACCCTTATAATCAGGCAAAAGTTCAGGCCCGAAACCAAACCGGGCATTAACTGCCTTCTCATCATAAAGAATTGTGTCTCGAATCCCTTTTTTCAAGGTATAAACTTGAACTTTCTTGTCGTCCACGAGCTGAAGAGTATCCATGTCGCCCGAAGCAATAATAATTTCCGTCTCTTTGTCCTTTTTTAATTTCTCAACAATCGTTCCGAGAATGTCATCTGCTTCAAATCCTTTCTCTGAATAAATTGGGATGCCCCAAGCTTTGAAAATATCTTTTGAACGTTCAAGCTGAAGCACAAGGTTATCATCCGTCTTGGCTCTACCCGCTTTGTAAGCTTCATAAGCTTCGTGTCTATGAGTCGGTTCGGGCAAATCGTAGCAGGCCACGATATAATCCGATTTTAATTCTTCAATAATCTTGATGAGCATGGTCACCACGCCGTATAGAGCCCCCGTCGGTTCACCTTTCGAAGTAGAAAACTCCGGAAGAGCATGATACGCACGATGAATAATCGCGTGAGCATCAAGAAGAACCAGACACTTTCGACTTTCAACTTTCAACTTTTTAATATTAGTCTTCATATTCAATACTCCTCGCATTATCTCCCAAGTGCCCAAAGAAAATTTTCTTCGCCTCGTTTGGAATAATTCCTTGCACTTTTTCTGGCCATTCAATGAGAATTAAATTCTCTGGTTCTTGAATTATTTCCTCCCAGCCCAAATGTAGAAGTTCTGAATCTTTTTCCAACCTATACGCATCAATATGAATCAAGTTTTTGAAACCTTGAAAATCAATCGGGTAAATTTTCTCTATTACAAATGTCGGGCTTTGCATTGTTTCCTTCACTCCTAAAAAACTTCCAACCGCTTGAGAAAACGCCGTCTTGCCCGAACCGAGCTCTCCAGCAAGCGCAACTACGACGGCTCGGTCCCCAGATTTTAATCCTTCTATAAACCCCCGTGCCACTTCGCCCGTCTCCTCCAGACTCTTAGAAATATGCTTCATTTCTCTATTGTACCATTTTGAGCTTCTGGTGCTCTAAGGATTGTTTGAGTAAGTTTATTTGTATTCCCGTGTTTCAACAGCCCTAAATAGGACTGGGTGGTTTCTTGGTTATTTTGGCTATCTTTGAGTCTTTTAAACATTCTATTTTTTGTACTAGTTCTCAAAATTCTATAATCAGAAAAATGTACCCACCCCAGAAAATCAATACCTGAAACTAGGGTTTTAATGGAAACTTTGTTTGGATGTAATTCAAGTTTAAGAATCTGGTTTAGATAACATACGATATATCGCATGTTAAGCATAAGATAATTTTTGTTTTGAAAGAACTTTCGCACATCACATTTCAATACCCAACATTGTTTTGTGTTGTTCTTGGAAACTTTGTATGAAAATTCTCTAAACCTGTTCATATGATACATAATATCGCGACCCCCCCCCCCGCAAAAGCACCCGAGGTGCTTTTTAAGGGAAGAGCAACTTATAAATATTGGCTTCAGTTATATAAACAATTTCGGAAACCAGAACGTTTTGGACTCGGTGAAAAAATAGATACACTGTTTCTAGAGGTATTAGAACTTATCTATACAGCAATCTATTTAGAAACATCAGCGAAAATACCAAAACTTGAGCTCGCTATTCTTAAATTAGACAGAATAAAATTGTTCTCTGAAATTGCTTGGGAAAATAAACTGATACTCACAGATAAATACACTCTTTTTCTAACACAACTTCAAGAAATCGGCAGGCAACTTTCCGGTTGGAAGAAAAGTTTGATAACAAAAACTTCCACCCTATAAAAAGCGGAAGAAAATATATAGTTTCGGAAAAGTACCACGTTCTCGGCATTCCAACGATTCGAGTTCTCGAGCTTGTTGACGTTCACGTTCCAGCCATTCGAGTTCCGGTTCACGTTGAGAAAGAACACTGACGCTTTTGTACAACAAGCCATCTATGCCACTACCCCTTGATCACTCTCGAGGTTGTATCGTATTCGGAATCTCTATTCCTTAGTTTGTTATACCAACTGTTTATTTTTTTGTGAGTCGTGACTTACGACTCGAGCCCACCACACTAAGCGTAACAGCGAAGTGTGCCAGTGTAGCCTGATTTTATTATATGAAAATCGGGTGACTCTTGCGAGTCACCCGAGTAGTTTTGTTTCTGGCCCAGATCAGAAGTGACCAAGGGTCAAAGAGACAGAGGTTCAGTTGCGGAAAAGTACCACGCCCCCGGCACGCCAACGATTCGAGAACTCGAGCCTGAGGACGAACACGCGCCAGCCAAGCGAGCGCAGGTACACGTCGAGAAAGAACACCGACGCTCCATCGAAGATGGGAACCAAGTTCGCCCAACCGTCCGTGCGGAGGTGGAAGGGGTTCTCACCCCGGTCACAAGCAACGAGCATGTCGTCGACCTGCTTGGGAGAGAAACACTTGCCACACTCGACGAGCGTCCCCGCGACAAGATCGAGATTCTTCTCGATGCCGAGGTGCTCGACGGACATCTCAATGAAGTTCATCTCTGCACCGAGCTGGTAACTCGACGCACGACCTTCGATCATCGCCGGCACGGACTTCCGAAGCCAGTTGTCTAGATCTCCATCACGGTAAACGATGTGCTTACCGCGGAAGAGATCCTTGGTCTTGCACTCGCCGACTGCTTGTACGGTGATGTTCGTGGCGAGAGCGATGAGGCTGGCAACGACTGCCTTGAAGCGGTTCTTGATCGCCTCACCCCAAAGTCTGATGGCTTCGACGGTATTCTGAATCGCCCACTGTGCATCCTCATTCGAGAACTCACGGATGGACGACTGGTGTTCGACCACGAGGCCAGCGAGCTTGTACTGCTGTTGTTCGGTTGCCATTGTAGGCGTCTCCGTTTTTACAGCATGAATGCCAGAGGACTACCGGATTGGTAGTCATAGCCAGAAAATGCCTAGAATTAAGCACCTTTTGGCTATGACCACCTGCAAGTTAAATTTGAAGGAACTTACTGCCCTCTATTATACACATAATTAGTATCCTGTCAAGTTTAGAAAAATAAGCTTAAATTTAGAGCTCTTTAGAGTATAATTAAAAAATGTTAATTTTCGATGAAGAAAAGGAAAAAGGGAAAGTGGAAACACTCCTTAGACAAGAAGAAGAAAACTTGGCTTCGACTCTTTCGGCCAAATATGGTGTGCCGTACATTGACCTTTCGACTCATCCTATAAACATTGATGCTCTTCGAATAATTAAAGAAGCAGACGCGCGGGCTTCGGATACGGCGGCCTTTAATATCACAGACAAAAAAATAGATGTGGCGGTTCTTTCGCCTGCAAACGAGAAGACTCTTCAAACCATGGAAGATTTGAAAGGTCGAGGATTTATTCCTCAGATGTATATGGTCTCGCACGCTTCTCTAAACAAAGTGTGGGACAGGTACAAGGATTTGTCTTATTCCTCAGAAACAAGTTCAGGCGCTTTGGATATTTCAAACGAAGACATTCTCGAAATGATGAAGAAGGTCGAGACCCTTGAAGATGTGAAGAAACTCATCGAAGGAGTGCTTTCGATGAAACGCGCCTATAGAATTTCAAAAATTCTTGAAATAATTCTCGCCGGTGGTATCGCTCTCAAGGCCTCGGACATTCATATCGAACCGGAAGAAATCGCGGTCCGATTGCGCTATAGACTCGACGGCGTGCTCACAGATATTTTGAAATTTGATAAGGAAACCTTCGAACTTTTGCTCTCGAGAGTAAAATTGATTTCAAATTTGAAATTAAATACCAAGGCTCGAGCCCAAGACGGACGCTTCTCTATTAAACTCAAAGACACCGAAATTGAAATTCGTACTTCCCTCCTGCCTGGACCATACGATGAGTCCGTCGTGCTTCGTATCCTCACTCCGGAAGCCATCTCCGTACCTCTCGAGGAACTCGGCATTCATCCTCGACTGCTTGAAGTCTTGAAGAAAGAAATAACCAAACCGAACGGCATGATTCTCACCACTGGACCAACCGGTTCAGGAAAAACAACAACTCTCTACGCCTTCCTGCGCAAAATTTATACTCCAGATATAAAAGTGATTACTATAGAAAATCCGATTGAATATCACATTAAAGGAATTGTTCAAACTCAAACGGATGAAGCGGGAGACTATACTTTCGCTTCAGGACTCAGAAGTGCTTTGCGCCAGGACCCCGACGTCATCATGGTTGGAGAAATTAGAGACAATGAGACGGCTGAGGTGGCGGTGAACGCTGCGCTCACCGGACACCTTGTGCTCTCAACTCTACACACGAATAACGCCGCGGGTTCATTCCCTCGTCTCTTGGACCTCGGAGTAAATCCAAAAGTTATTTCTTCGGCTTTAAATGTTTCTATCGCCCAAAGATTGGTGAGGAAACTTTGTCCGGTTTGCAAAAAAGAAAAAATATTAATCGGCAAGGATAAAGATTTGATTGAAAGAGTTATTTCTGAAATCCCTGATACAAGCTATCTCGAAGGAATTCAGAAAGAAAAAGTTTGGGAACCGGTGGGTTGTAAGGAGTGCAACAACCTAGGCTTCAAAGGCAGAATAGGTGTCTACGAAGCCATACAAATTGACAACACCATAGAGAAAGCGGTCATCGAAAACCCGAGCGAGCGCGACATCGTCCTCGCGGCCAAACCACAGAAACTTTTGAATTTGGTGGAAGATGGAATTTTGAAAGTTCTCGCAGGAGTCACTTCAATCCCCGAACTCGAACGCGTCGTAGACCTTTCAAGAACAGAATAATTGCGACAGACGAATAAACGCTGTCAATCATTGCTAACTCTTTCTTTCTGTGAATAATTGAAGGAAGGAGAGAAGCTCAAAAGCATAAATCTCCAAGCAACACTTTCAACCCGGAAGTTAAAAGTTAAGCGAGGCTTTCTAGGATAGTCTCAGAAAGCATGAGGCCCCCAAGAACGTCCTCAAAGGAACGCCCGAAGTGCCTTGCGGCGGTTGTTGCTTAGAGATTTATGATTTGGAGCACTATTTGGAGAACAAAAACCTCACTCAGTATCCTAGCATATAATAAATTTTATGTCAAGTAAAAAGTCGCCGGCCAAAAAGATTACAAAAGGGGTAAATCCGCCAGCTGGCGGAGAAAGCGAAGAGGTTTTTGTAGGTGAAGAGCTTCGTCCCTCAAAATGGGATGATTATATTGGTCAAAAAGCGATTAAAGAGAATCTCCGAATCCTCCTCCAAGCCGCCTCAGAACGTGGTACTCCGCCTGAACATATCCTGTTTTATGGCCCCCCTGGGCTCGGGAAGACCACCCTGGCGCATTTGATATCCAAGACGACAGGAAGAGCCATGAAGATTACCTCGGGCCCCGCTCTCGAGAAGGTGGGTGACCTTGCTTCAATCCTCACGAACCTCACTCCAGGAGATATTTTATTCATTGATGAGATTCATCGCTTGAACAAAACTATTGAAGAAGTCCTCTACCCCGCGATGGAGTCCGGTTCACTCGACATCATTATTGGGAAAGGCCCTTCGGCTCGAACCATTCAACTTGAACTCCCGCCTTTCACTTTACTCGCGGCTACCACCCGCGTCGCGATGATTTCTTCTCCGCTTCGTTCAAGGTTTTCGGGCGGAGTTTTTCGATTAGAATTTTATACAGATGAAGAAATAGAAAAGATTGTGAAGCGCTCGGCGAAAATATTGGGTGTAGAAACAGACGGCACCGCAGAAAAAGAAATTGCCAAGCGAAGCAGATTCACCCCGCGCACGGCCAACTACTTTTTGAAACGTGCGCGAGACTTCGCCCAAGTACACAAAAAAACTTTGGACAAAAATACCGTTGAGGAATCTCTGAAACTTCTCGGAATAGATGAGATTGGACTTTCTCCGTCGGACAGAAAACTTCTTGAAACTATGGCGAAGAAATTTAATGGTGGCCCCGTTGGTCTCGGTACTCTCGCCGCAGCTCTCTCCGAAGAAGAAGCGACCATCGAAGAATTCAACGAACCATATCTTATTCAAATGGGAATGATTGAACGTACCCCGCGTGGTCGTACACTCTCCGAGGCCGCGTATCGACATCTGGATATTCCCATTCCCAAAAATTTACAAGAAAAGCTGTTGTAACTAACATGGAAGATTTATCAAACTACAATAAGCTACGAGAAGATTCCTTAAATTTCTACAACAATATTGGAAAAATATTTTCTCCGATTTTCAAGGAAGAAATTTATTTCAGCGCAGAAGGATTCAATCATATTGTTTTCAAAGGATCACGATCAGAAAGGGAAAAGTCGTCTCAAATATTAAGATTCAAACTTTTACCTCTAGCCACAAAGCTAATACAAATATCAACTACCTATCAAGAATTCGAGGAAACACTAAAAGAGTTTGAGGTTAAAAGTTATAAAAAACGAGTTAGAAAAACACGACCTGTGAAATATTGGGGTATCATTGCCATTATTGACGGAAGAAAAATTAAGGTGATTGTTAGAAAAATCGGAGACAATGGTCACCTTCATTTCTGGAGTATTGTACCAGCATGGATGACAAACAAGTATCGCGATATAAAACTTTTTAGCACAATGAAGGGAAACCCTGAAGAAGATTAGAAACAAAAACACCGCCAGAGGCGGTATCTTTGTTGTGCCTGCCTTCGGCTTAGCTTATAGCCGAATAGGGCTGACGCCCCACAAGCACATCCTCATTGTACCCCATGTGGGTACCAACTGTCCACACCTTATCCAAAGTGTAAACTTTTATAAAAATAGCCCGCTAAACGGGCTATTGAAAATCTTCTCCATAATGACCTTCCTCTTCTTTTTTTTGAAGCTCTTTCAAAGCTTCGTACAAAATACCCGCTGCTTTTTGATTTCCTCTTTGCAAAAACCTCCATCCTGCTTGCTCAACCATCGTCATGGTCGATGACCAGATCCCCATCTCTTTCCACTTTGTCAAAAGCTGTGTATCTCCTTCAAGAGACCGCTCGAGCGCTCCATCTGAATACTGGATCCTTGGTCGCATCTTTCAAATCTCCAGTTAAGTGGTTTAAAGCCACAATGAACTTCTGCCCTGACTATGCCTATTTAATATTTATTGTCAAGCCATTGGAAACTTCTGTTAAAACCTATAAGCTATCTATATGTCAGGTCACAATAAATGGTCAAAGATTAAGAGGCAGAAAGAGGGCACAGATGCGGCTAAGTCTAAAATATTTGGGAAGATGGGAGCCTTGATTGCCTCTGAATCAAGACGAGCAAAAGGTGATACTTCTTCCCCATCGCTTCGAGCCGCGATTGAAAAAGCTCAAGGATACAATATGCCCAAAGATACAATTGACCGCGCGGTGAAGAAAGGTCTCGGTGCAGATGCAGAAACTATGGACGCTATTACCTATGAAGCCTATGGTCCGGGCGGTTCGGCTTTGATTATTGAAGCTCTCACTACCAACAGAAACAAAGCGGCTCAAGAAGTGAAGCATGCTCTCGCTCTCCATGGATTCGAACTTGCCACACCCGGTTCGGCCACTTGGGCTTTCAAAAGAGAGCACCACGAGTGGATACCCACGATGACTATTCCCCTTTCGCCCGAAGACGAAACTATTTTAGAAAAAGTTATAAATGATTTAGAAGAAAATGAAGAGATTCAAGAAGTCTATACCAATGCAGAGTAAACCAGAAGTCGAAAGTCGAAAGTCGAAAGTGTTGGCGATTGATCCTGGGTTTGATCGAATTGGGATAGCTATTCTTGTGAAGGAGGAAACAAACCCCACTTCGCCAAGGCTTCGAGGGGCGAGGGAGAAGCTTTTGTTTTCTGAATGTATCCTTACAAACAAAAAAGAAACTCAATCTGAAAGATTAAAACAAATTGGTTTAGAGATTAAAAAAATAATAAAGAAATGGCATCCGAAAAGTTTGGCTATAGAGAAATTATTTTTTAATCAAAACACTTCGACCGCTCTACGAGTAGCCGAAGCGCGCGGAGTAATATTGTACGAATCAATTTGTGCTGGGCTCGAAATCTTCGAATACAGTCCCCAGGAAATAAAGCTTGCCGTCACAGGATATGGGAAAGCCGGCAAGAAAGAAGTGGAAACTATGACTTTAAGACTTTTGACTTTAAAGACTGCCCCTAAATATGATGATGAGATGGACGCTCAGGCGATTGGTATCACTCATCTCGTTTCTTATAAACACAAAAGATTGCTATCCACAGATTGAAGCTCTAGTTTGTTTGCAAAAGATACGGGCATTTGCTACAAATATGGAGTTAAAAATAAAACGATAATACAAAATGGACGATCTTTTAAAAGATGACCTTAAGGACGAAGAATTCGACGACCCGTTCCTCCCAGGCAAGAAACCTGTAGTTCCTCTTGATGAAGAAGACCTTGATCCGAATACTGTTTCAATTGATGAAATCATAGACGAAGAGGAAGAAGAGGAAGAAGGATTCGGCGACGTAGATGAAATGTAAGAAAAAATCCGTCACTAACAAGTGACGGATTTTTGCATTTTCGCACGAAAGAACAACTGTGAAGGTTCGAAGTAACGGGTCAACTCCTCCAAAGATCTAGGGGCTTACACTCCAACTAACGCCCCCTCTTCTACCTTTCGAAATATCTCTCTGCTTCTTCCCTTTCATCAAGAAGTGGTGAGTGTAGGTTACGTGTGTGCAATTCTCTTTCAATCGTGTGCATACGTGTGGCTTCTCTTTCGCCTGCTTCTCTTGCGTGTGCATCGTGAAGCTTCTTTGCTCCCTTCTTCCGAGCTCTGACAACTGCCAGTTCTCGTTCTCCGAGTTCCTTTCGGAGTTCGGATATCAACTGAATCAACTCAACTTTGCTTTTCTGTTCAAGCTTCTCGCTTTTCACAATGGGAGCGAGAAAGATCCACCCGCCGTTACGATTGAGTTCCTCATCAGGGTCATCCTTACACTCTGCGGTATGCCACCACTCGGGACCGCTAGGGCAAATACTGAGATGGAGAATGGTGCCGAGAAAAGGCCCGTCGTTTTTTTCAATGACAATGGGCTCGTGCATAACAACAAGCCACTCCACTCCCATCTTCTTCAAATCTTCCCCAGAAAGAGATTCGGAAAGAAGCGAGGCAACTTCAATCGGAGGGATTTGACAGTTAAGACCAATTGCTACTGCCGCAACTTCTGCCTCCGACGGATCCTCGGGAAATTCTGTACCCTTGATAACGACGGGTTGATAAATTACACCTGTCGTTAGGCGAGAACTTTTCTCGAGAAGCTTATTTACTTTTCTGTCATCAAAGGAATACTCTGTCTTCAACATTTTGATGAGCTTTTTCGAAATCCGACCGCAGGAAATAACCGGAGGAAGGTGGAGAAGCTGAATCTTTTTCCTTGTCTTAGACACAAAATCCTCACTTTTCAAGGTTCGAAACACTAGAACAGGAGAGATTCCTGATCCATACCAAAAATTCCTTGAGAGTTCTAAGTTTTACGTCCGTGAGCTCACAATATTTATAGGACGACCTATCTGTCTTACTTACTATTAGACTAGCATAGTCTGGGTTTTTTGTCAAGCATTCTTTATTTCACCTCAAAATAGGGTTACAATGACACAAGTTAAACATGAAAAAACTCACTTGGGAGAATATAGAAATAATGACAGACGAATTGGCCACAAAAATTAAAACTAGTGGTTTTAAACCTGATTATATTATCGGCATCACAACCGCCGGGTTAATTCCCCTTTATTTTATGGCAAGGAAATTAGATAACATACGTAATATTTTAACTGTATCAGTAAACTCTTATGATAAGGACAAGAGAAAAAATTTAGAAATTTTATACTTACCCGAAATAGATTTGAGTAATAAAAAAGTATTGCTCGTAGATGAAATTTCAGGCACTGGCGACACACTAAAAAGCGTTTCCAATATTTTAGTTGATAAATACAAAGTAGGAGAGTTAAAAACGGTTACTTTGGTTGTGTCGAAGAGCAGTAAGTTTTATCCTGACTTCTACTCTTTGGAAGACGGGAGTGATTGGGTTGTGTTTCCTTGGGACAAACATGAGTTTCCAGAACACTTCTAAAGTATTTCTATTTTTATAAATCTTCGTTTCCCTACTTTCAAAATAATATCTGACATTACTGTTTCGTCCGCGGATTTAATCGGTTCGCTCGTTTCCGCGTTTGTGATGGCACCTTCATCTATGAGTCTTCGCCACTCACTTTTGGATTCAACTATTTTTTCAGCAAGCAAGGCGTCGATTATTTTCGACCCAAGCATAACTTGAACAACCGGAACATCGTTTGGAATTTTTCTCTCTGAGAAAGTTTTGATAAAATTTTCTTCGGCAAACTTGGCCGATTTTTCTCCGTGATACAACGCGACAATTTCTCGAGCCAAATGCATCTTGGCATCTTTGGGATGAAGTTTCTCACTCTCGAGATCTTCTGATATCTTTTTTATTTCTTCTTCAGAAACTCTGGTGCACAATTCAAAATAAATTAACATTTGAGCATCAACAATACTCATAACCTTCCCGTACATATCATTCGGTTCAGCGTTTAAATTTATTGTATTTCCCCAGCTTGAACTCATCTTGCGACCGTCCAAGCCCTCTATGAGCGGGCTCATAATGATTGATTGTGGTTCCTGCCCGTACTTCACCTGAAGAGTTCTACCGGCCAAAAGATTAAACCTCTGGTCCGTTCCTCCAAGCTCTATATCAGCTTTGACGGCGACGCTGTCGTATCCCTGCATAAGCGGGTACAGAACTTCTCGAAGCGAAACCCTCTTCCCTGCATCTAATCTTTTTTTAATATTCTCTCGATCTATAAAATCAGAAACCGAAAAGCAGTCGGCCTGTTCTCCTATCTCTCTAAAAGTTAAGGTCTCGAGCCATTCACTGTTTTGCCTCAATTCCGCTTTGTCCAAATCAATAATCTTGCCAATTTGTTCAAAATAAGTTTTTTTGTTTTCTTCTATTTTTTCTTTGTTGAGCATTGGACGCTCGCTGTCTTTGTCCGAAGTATCTCCGATGATACCAGTGAAATCCCCAATGATTAAAACCGCGATATGCCCGTCCTTTTGAAAATCTCTGAGTTTGAGGAGGGGGATAGAACGTCCAATATGAATATTTGGGCTCGTTGGATCAATTCCTAGTTTAATACGAAGCTTCTTGCCCGAGTTTAATTTCTCTTGAAGTTCTTTCGCCCCGATGATTTCGGACACCCCGCGGGTCAAAAGGTCGTTTTCTGTAGATTTCATATAGGTTCAATTTAACATGTTAGAATGAATTAATGAAGTTTTGGAAATATTTGCCTGGTTGGAAAAACAAGCTTCTTTTTGTTGTCTCAGCCGGTCTTGTCCTCCTAGGAATTCTTTTCCTGTGGGCAGCCACTCTGCGAGTCCCGGACCTTTCTGATTTGGCCACAAGGAAAGTGGTCCAATCGACCAAGATTTATGACCGCACAGGGCAGATTCTCCTCTATGATATGTCTCAAAACGTGAGACGCACTCTTGTACCTTTTGAAGACATTTCTCCGTATATTAAAAACGCCACTCTGGCCATAGAAGACAAGAATTTTTATACTCACGGAGGCGTCGACCCTCAATCAATCCTTCGAGCAATATATGTAGACATCACGACCCTATCTACAAAACAGGGTGGTTCAACTATCACTCAACAGGTGGTGAAAAATTCTATTCTGACAGGAGACAAAACCGTCACCAGGAAACTAAAGGAGCTGGTTCTCGCTCTTAAACTCGAAAAGGTCTTAACCAAGGACCAGATTTTTAATCTTTATCTAAACGAAATTTCTTATGGTGGAAGCATTTATGGCGTTGAGGAAGCTTCTGAAAACTTTTTTGGCAAACCAGCGAAAGAAGACACTTTGACGGAAGCGGCCTACCTAGCCGCAATGGAAAACGCGCCGACTTTTTATTCTCCGTATGGACCGAACAGAGACAAACTTGAAGCTAGAAAAAATCTAGTCCTCAGAGAAATGCTCAACAACAAATTTATCACTCAAGATGAGTTTGATAAATCAACGAAAGAAACCGTCACCTTTAAACCAAAAGAAAATACCGGCGGAATCAAGGCCCCACACTTTGTTTTCTTTGTTATTGATTATCTGGTAAAAAGATATGGGGAGGATGTTCTCGACACAGGTGGTTTGAAGGTCACGACCACTCTCGACTACGATATCCAATCTAAAGCTGAAGTTTTGGCCAAACAATACGGTATAAGCAACCAAGAAAAATTCCATGCGGACAATGATGCGGTAGTGGCCATAGATCCAAAGACAGGAGACCTTCTCGCCATGGTTGGTTCTCGGGATTATTTTGACAAAACGATAAACGGCAACTTCAATGTGGCCACAGCACATAGACAGCCAGGTTCAACCTTTAAACCTTTTGTTTATTCGACTCTTTTCAACAAAGGATATACTCCTGAGACAATCCTCTTTGATGTCCCGACCCAATTCAATCCTTCATGCGCCCCTTACAATACTATCGATGATGCTACCCGAAGCGCTGATGGTTGCTATGCCCCAGTTGATTATGATGGAAATTATCGAGGCCCGATGACTATTCGCGATGCCCTCGCTCAATCAATCAACATTCCCGCGGTTGAAGCCCTCTATCTCGCGGGAGTTCAAAATTCTCTAAATTTGGCGAAGGATATGGGCATAGACAAACTGGCCTCGTCTGATCAATACGGACTTTCCCTCGTCCTTGGTGGTGGTGAAGTTTCTCCGCTTGATATTACTTCGGCTTATTCAGTCTTTGCTAATGATGGAATCCGGAATCCTTACAATTTAATTTTAGAAGTTCAAGATGAAAACGGACGAGTCCTTGAAGAGGCTTCTTATTCTCCTAAACGCGTCCTTGATGAAGAAACGGCTAGAAAAATCTCAAGCATTCTTTCTGATAACGTGGCCAGGACTCCTGCCTATGGGGCAAATTCTGTTTTGTATATTCCGAACCAAGATGTCGCGGTCAAAACAGGAACCACGAATGATTATAAAGACGCATGGATAGTCGGATACACCCCGAACATCACGGTGGGCATGTGGGTTGGAAACAACGAGAACACCCCGATGGACAAAAAGGTGGCCGGATACATCGTAGCCCCAATGTGGAGAGATTTGATGGATCAGATTCTTCCGAATCGGCCTGTGGAATCTTTTGTCTCTCCGACTCCCGATGAATCGACAATTAAACCGGTGCTTCGCGGGGTCTGGCAGGGAGGATTTTCAAATCTCACCTCAAACAATAATCAAACAACAGAAATTATTTCCGGGGGGGTTCATTCAATTCTTTATTGGGTAAACAAAGATGACCCTCGAGGGCCTATTCCGTTTGATCCGTCTAATGACCCTCAATTCAAAAATTGGGAATATTCTGTTCGCAATTGGGTTGTCTCGCATGGAATAAAAGACAATCCTGTTTATCGCCCTGTGTTAACAAACTTTGGAAAAGAAACTTCAACCACTACTCCGTTTTAAATTATTTATAAAATATTTTAGAAATCTTTTGTCCGGTAAGAGCTCTAACTCGAGCAAGAATTTCTTGTTCGTGGAGACGAATTTCATTTTTTTTAATCGGCGAGGAATTTATTTCTAAAACAAATTCTTTGATATTTATTTCTTCCGGAGAAAGATTGATTCCAGCGACAGAATCAATCGCAGAGATAACCGACTCTTTGGCCAAAACATTTCTACCGATAGATTTTCTAAACCGGCCGAGGAGAGATTCGAGATCAAGCATTGCTATTAAGACCGATTCATCGGCATGGTTAAATACATAAAGTTTTTGTCCCCTACCCCCGTGACAACAATCGGTTTGGCTTGTCCACTAAAGGAGAGGCAAATCGTGTCACTTGAAATAGATTGGAAACAATCCGTGAGATATCGATGATTCACATTAATAACAAGGTCTGCTCCTTCTATCACCGCCTCAACGGCATAGACATTTTCTCCAACATTATTGTTTTTTGATTCAATTTCAAAGAGTTTTTTAGAAGGAGCGAGGGTTATTCTGAGTTGATTGAGGGAGTCTGAAAAAACAAGGGCTGTTTTCAGAGAGTTAATTAAATCTTGCTTGAGGACAACGGCTTTGGATGTGGTTTCTTTCGGAATAATTTGTTTGTAGTCCGGGAAAACCCCATCAATAATCCTTGATGTAAGATAAATTCCTCCTCCTCGAAAAGCAATTTGGTTTTCTTCTATAGAAAGAGAGATATCCTCGTTGATTGAATCGAAAACTCGAACGATTTCCGCTGCGTTTTTTTGAGGAATTAAAACTTGTTTAAAGTTTGGAATTTTTTTTGTTTTTATTTTCTTTTCAGCTAGTCTAAATGAGTCTGTGGATACAAATACGAGATGGTCTTCCTCCCGAGTTAAATAAATGGAAGAGAGCTCAGGCTTCATACTTCCAGTAGAAGCCGCGTACATGACCGATTTGAGGCCAATAACAAGGTCTTTTGATGGTAGAGAGAAATTCTCTTCGTCTTTTATTTCGGGAATGATTGGAAAATCTTCAGTTGATAAGGTTTTTATGGATGTTTCCGTACTACTTGTCTCAATGTGTAGGGTTTGGTCTTTAGTATTTAGAATAATACTTTTATCTTTGGTTAATGAATTAAGGAAAGAATTCAAAACATGAGCTGGAACAACTATTTCCCCAGGTTCAACAATTTTTACCGGGATTGAAATTAAGATTCCTAAATCAAGATTAGTGGCCCGAATGTTTAGAGTATTTTTTTTCGCTTCCAAATAAAGTCCAGAAAGAATCGGGAGGGTTGGATTTCTACCCGCAATCTTTTCCGCTCTCCCCACCGCATCCGCGAGCCTGTCTCTAATGCATTCTATTTTCATATAAATACTTGTTAATACTATTAGTTCTGTGGATAAGTGGATAGCCTATTTAACCAATCATGACAACATATTCTAGACACCGAAAAATTTTTCTTGTGGATAGCCGAAGAAAAGAAATTTAAACAAAGATTTATTTTTTGAAATAAATCAATTATTCTCATCTTTTCCTGCCCCCTATCAACATGTTTGTACTCGTTTCTCAACATATTATTACACAATTAAAAGATTTCTAATTTGAGCAATCTCTTGAGAAAGAGCCACGTCTTCCTTAAGGTCGTTCTTCATTTTTTCACACGAATGGATGACTGTCGTGTGATCTCTCCCCCCCAGTTTTTGACCAATCGACGGATAAGAGATATTAAAATCCTCCCTTAAGAGATACATAATAATTTGTCTCGGTCGGATAACCTCCTTTCTTCTTGTTTTCTCATAAATACTTTCTTCTTCTATAGAATAAAAATCGGAAACAATCTTCACAATATCCTTTACGGAAACATTTCTTTTTGGCTTGGTGCTTGTTTTCACAAAATTTCTTACTTCGTTCATGGTTATTTCCTTCCCCTTGAGTTCGGCGTGGCAAATTAGAGTATTAAGAATCCCTTCAAGATCTCTGATGTTCCCGTTCACTGTGTGGGCCAGATAATCAATAATTTCTTGGGAAAGAGCGAGCCCCTGCCCGGAAGCCTTTTTAGTGATAATAGCGATTCTAGACTCTTCATCAGGAGGCGGAATGTCTATAACCATTCCGGCTGAAAAGCGAGATTTAAGGCGCTCCTCAAGGCCAGAGATGAAATGAGGGTTCTTGTCGGACGAGAGAATAATTTGTTTGTTGTTGTCGTAGAGGCTATTAAAAAGATGGAAAAGCTCCTCCTGGAATTTTTGTTTGTCAGTGAAGAATTGAACATCGTCCATAATGATGACGTCGTATTTTCGGTATTTCTCCTTGAAAGAAGCCATTTTTTGGTACTGCAAGGCGTTCATACAATCCTGGCAGAACCTTTCAGAGGTCATGTAGTAAACTTTCTTGTTTGGATTGGTTTTTTTAATATGGTTACCGATGGCCTGAACCAAATGGGTTTTCCCGTGTCCAGTAGAACCGTAGATAAACAAAGGGTTGTATAGCACCCCGGGGTTTTTAATCACAGCCTGGGCGGCCGCATGAGCCAGCTCATTAAAAGGTCCAACAACAAAAGTTTCAAAGGTATAGCGGGGGTTGAGGTTGTCCTCCTTGTTCACGGTTATTTCAGGAATTGGCAGTTCATTCATTCCTAAATACCCAGAAATGGCTCGGTCTTCTCTCCTACGAGATTCTTCCTTGTTTATCACATATTCCACGCTATGCACCGAGCTTTCGAGAGAACGAAGAGTTTTAAGAATAGTGTTGTGATATCTCTCAAGAAGCCACTCCTTCACAAATGCGTTGGGGACAGAAAGAACTATTACCCCACCCTCTTCTTTCACAATACGGGTATCTTTAAACCAAGTAGTGAAATTTGCTTTTGAAACACCAAGTTCTATTTCGACTAGAACGCTCTGCCAAAGTTGTTTCGGATCAATCATGGTTTTTGTATCAAAGTTCTAGTAGTATATCCTCCGAGCCAGAGACACAAAACTTGTAAAAGAGCATAAACATGTTTATAATGTGTTTATAACTTACTTCGAAATTCATGTCTATAACATACCAACCAAAGAAAAGAAAGAGGGCCAGAGCCCATGGATTCAGAAAACGAGCCAAAACCACCGGAGGTCAAAGAGTAGTTAGGGCCCGCCGCAGAAAAGGTCGAACAAAGCTCGCGGCTTAATCCATGCTTCCCAAAAAATTACGAATTCCACGTAAACTTTTTTCAGAGCTTCTTCTTAATTCAAGATATACCAATTCCCCCATTTTCTCGTTGCGCTTTGTTGTTGATTCTTCAATAAAAGAAACAAGAGTTGGTGTTTCTGTTTCCAAAAAGATTTCCAAAAGCGCGGTGGTTAGAAATAAAGTTCGTCGTCGGATTTATGATGCGCTTAAACCAATCATTTCTAATTTTCCGAACGGTCTTTTTCTTTTTATTACCAAACCAGGCATAGAAAAATTCAAAAAAGAAAAATTAGCCGATGAATTAAAAGGACTTCTAGAAAAAGGGCCGTTTGTTCTGGGAGATAAAAAAAGTTAAACTAATACGACCGAATGACCGCCTTCTATCACATTTTTATTCACGATCCCTTGTACAACGGTTTAATTGGTATCTTCACCTTGTTGCCGTGGGCGGACGCTGGTGTGGCCATCATTATTCTCACTTGTGTGGTTCGTCTTATTCTCTTCCCTCTTTCAAGGAAGGCGGTGCACACTCAAGTGAAGATGCAGGAAATCAATCCGGCTCTGGCTCTAATAAAAGAAAAATACAAAGACAATTCTCAAGAACAGGCCAAGAAGACTTTGGAGCTTTATAAAGAAAAAGGGGTTAATCCATTCTCCGGAGTTTTGGTTCTTTTAATCCAACTTCCAATCATTCTTGCTCTTTATAGAATTTTCTTATATTCAGGATTGCCAGCTGTAAATAGTTCGATCTTGTATTCTTTTATTCATGCTCCCACTCAAATCAATACAGTTTTCCTTGGGTTAATAAATCTCACTGAAAAAAGTGTGGTCCTCGCTGTTCTTGCCGCCGTCACCACCTTTTTCCAATTAAAATTAGCGGCTCCTATCCCTACTAATAAATCAAAAGATGGCTCGAAATCTTTCGGAGACAACCTGGCTCAAAGTATGCAAACCCAAATGAAATATTTTTTCCCAGTCCTCGTGTTTTTTATTTCATATAAAATCTCCGGAGTGATTGCTCTTTATTGGTTGGTGTCAAACCTCTTCACTATTGGACAGGAAATCGTGGTTAGAAGAAAACTGAAAGCAAAGATTAGTTTAGTTTAAGCGCCCACAAAGTCAAATCATTTTTATTCATGAAGAAGAGATAATCTTCATTAGGAGAAAGGCTTGGATTAATCAGATCTATATCTGTTCCAGAGTCTTTTTTAGGTTCAAAAAGAATTTCGCTTGTGTAGGTGATAATACTAAATCTCCAAATTTGATCAGAAAAATGAGTTATCCCTTGATACCAATTATCAGGTTCACCAGGACCAATAGTTGTGCTTGGAGTTCCACAATACAAAACCCCCGCACTCTTTTTGCTCCAAATACATTTATCTGCAAACGTTGTGGGCAAAATTTGGTCGCTTAAGCCATCAGACAAGTTTTTAAATTCAAACACAGTCTTACCATTTGAAACATAGGAGTAAACAACCCTCTTCCCGTCCGAGCTTTCTGAAAAGGTCAAAGCGTTTAATGGCCCAATAATTTTAGTTAATCTTCCTGTCGTTGGATTTAAATTATAAGCGAAACCCGAGACGGCTGAACTGGCTTTAGTAACCAAACTAACAATATTTGTATTTGGCCAAGACATTCTCCAATCAGTGAATCCAGATGAAAGGAGATTTGTCCCCTTGCTTCCATCAAAGGCGGAGGAGACAATCGATCCAGAATTTCCTAAAACATAAACCAACAGATTAGTTGGTCCCACAGACACATCTTTGATATCACCGATTAGATTTGTGGCTTTTATTGTATACAAACTATCGGTAGTTGTTGCTTTGGGGGCGGTGAGGGACAAAGAAATGTTTTCAACTGTGTCGCTATCCCCTTTCAAATCTCTCAAAAGAACTGATGAGCCATCGTTCTTGAAATAAGCCTCTTGGATTTTTGGAAAAGTGGTATTTGTGATTTTAGTTTTTTCTAATGTAATCGGGCTGACATCATAAATATGACCAGTAGCCCGATCTACGTAGCGGACGACCGTCTCCCCAGACTTTTTGTTGAAGGCAACCATTCCGGCGACAGGTTGTTCAGAAACACGAAAGAGTTTAGCTATGGGTTTCCCTTGAGCATCAAGGCCTGTAGGAGTGTTTTGACCGGTTGAAGTATTTGCTCCGATAGGAATATTTTCTCCACCTTGTCCAAAAGGTGAACCGGTTCCAGTTGTTGGAATTGCCGGTGTGGTCGGTTTGCTAAAAAAGAAATACCAACTTAAAAAACTAACAATTATTACCGCGACGATTCCGATTATTATTACTGTAGTTTTTCTGGTCATAAATTAGTAGCTTATATGGAAACTAGGAGCAGTATTATATTTATAGTCCGATGATTTTGAAACGTCCCTCAGAATAGCTGGATCTACTCCAGCTGCTGACAAATCATTGTAATTAGCAGTATTGACTTCAAAAATAACCCCAAGATCATTTGTTCTTATAACTTTAGCAAAGGCATTGATTTCATCTGTCTGCGCTCTAGTTGGTTTCCCCGAAACATACTTATTTGTAGTAAGGTTGGTGTCTATACAACTCCCAATACTATGACAGTTAGCAGAATGTGGGCTTGTAGTTGGCCACGCTTCCGTGACTTGCCATCCAAATACTATTAGAGAAGCTGCCACTTTTAATTTTTGAAGTAGACCAGCGTTCATTGATGAATTATTTTTGAAAGACAATCCCTGAATTCCCAAACCGCTTGTGCAATTTATACAAGTACACGGTGCCTTGGTACCGTTTTTGTCTACTACACAACTTGAGGTCGCGTTAATTCCCAATGTTTCGGGAGTAGTTGATCCAAGATCTGTACTTATCGGCGCTCCGACTCTTAACCCAGCAATATCAAATTTAAAGGTAACTAAGTTTGGATTGAGAGTATACAAAATGATGTAAGCACTTATGGCGAGTAGAAGCCCAATGAGAGCATTGTTGATAGTTTCCTTCGCATCACTTTTCTTTTCGAAAGCATCAGAAGTCATATATTGAATACCGCCCATCATGATTCGAAGAACCGCCAGGGCTCCAGCAATGCCTATGATTAGTTTGATTACCGCGGGGATGTAAGTGTTTATGTTTACCGGAGTCTTCGCGTTTTCAGAAATTCCAGGAAGTGCAGTCAACGGGCAATAGCCGTCTGGTCCAGGAACACAGGTGGTTTGTGCATAAATCGGCGCAACGTTCACTAAAAACATAAGAGTGATGAAAGTGAATGCGAAGAATTTAAAAAAAGATTTCATATTATAAATTATTTTGAACACCAAATTCTATACTCATTGATTTCTCTATGGTTTGAAGAATATTGTTTGAATTTTCTATTTTTAAACCAAGAGTTGAGTTCCCTGCCACCCCTTGTTGGCCCCGGAGAGTAATAGAGTTTTGGTTTGGGGAGCTAATGTTCGAACCGTTCAGGGTCCAAGTATATTTTAGGGCGCCAGCCTGCAAATCCTTGTTTGAGAAAAAGTATGGGACCCCGATTACATTTACTTCGGAGGCAGAAAGTTTGAAACCGTTTCCAAGTTCTTGGTTATAAAGAATGCCGAGAAGAGGATTATTCTCATAAAAAAGAATTATTGGAAAATCAGGTCGCATGGAGATTGAACTTTTTGTCACAATACTTTTATCAAGGGTAGAGGCCACCACTGAAACATTCATGGGTAATCCAAGGATAGAATCCACGAGAGTAAGGGAATTTTTCCCCGTACCAGAGAGACTCCCGAGAACGCTCCCATCTTTCGACCAAGTATAAATAACATTTTTAGGACTCACGACATTTCCATTTTGGTCGATGATGTTTGGTATGGCCACGAAAGTGATACTTCCCTGATTAGTAAACATAGCTCTACCTTTATAAAATGGTGGTACATATGAATCTCCTTGCCAGAGGAGGTCGACGCTTGCTGGAGTAAGGGTGATGGTTTTTTGAAATGAGTCTCCGTTTGAGGGTTGAATCGAGAGATCAACCGAGGTGACAGTGCCTATATTTCCAGTTTTTAATTTCAAAACTTTTTGTCCCATTCCATCCTGAACCGTTTTTCCATTTACAGCCCAAGTGATTTGAGCACTGTTTAAATCAGTCGAATAGCTTTCAATTCTTATAATCACATCAGTATTTGGCCCAGGGTTCTCCGGGTTTATGCTGACATCAATATTTTCAGACAATTGCTGTAAGGCTGCTTCAGGAGAAAGTTGGGCGTGAGTAAAAGCTGGAAGTAGGGAGAAAGAAGAAAGGAGGAGAATAAGTAATATTCTGGATTTCATACTTCTATTATATACGTTCTATAGCGGTTTGTTTAACCTTTTCCCCACGTCCTCTATTTTGTTGGTAATTTTCCCCGCTCTTTCTAAAGATTTATCCAAAATTGGTAAGGCTTTCTCAATCTTACCCTCAGCTTTGTCCCAAGCCATGATTAGAATTACGTCCAATGTCCAAAGAGGCAGTGCGTCTATAATCGGGAGCTCTTCTCCAACGAAAGAGGCTATCAGTGAAAGTATTTTCTTGGCATTCAATTTCACTCCCCTCAACCAGAAATAGGCGGGTAATACCATTCCCACTACGATATCTATAAATCTGTTAGCAATAACTCCTATAGCAAACATGTCCAAAACAATTTGAACCACATCTACTGTGGCCACAGCCCCAATGACCAATCCCCATTCGAAGTTTGGTATTTTACTGCCCTGTTGTGGTTGTTGCTCCGGCATTATTTATAGGATTAGGTGACACAATAGGAACTTCCTTTTCTGTTTCAAGTTCCTGGCGCGCTTTTTTCATGGCAAGGACTTGTGAAGGGTCTGAAGTAATGATTTGGTCCTCGGTGTATGAAGCGATAGCTTTGATGGCCACATGCTTAAGCCCAGCGAAGAAGATTCCTTCCCCCACATCAGATTCTAGAAGAAGATATTTCTCTTCATCGGTCAGATTAAATGTTTTCTGTAGGTCATCAATAATAGTTGGAGATTGTTTGAGGAGAATTTGAATCGAAGAGTTTGTGATGATAGGCAAACCGTATGGAGATTTGAGGAAGTCGCCAACGTCTTGAGTGATGGTGGCTATCCCAAGATAATATTTGCGTCCACGCTTGGCTAGGCCCATGAGGAATGAAGCCGTGTCTTCGGATTTCATCATCCACCACGCTTCGTCTATCACGAGGAGCCTCTTCTTGAGCTCTTTGCGGATAGCATTCCAGATGAAGTGCATAACGATATACATGGCGATAGGTTTGAGCTCGTCTTCCATGTCTCGCAGAGAGAAGACCACGAACTTTTTGTTTATGTCTACATTTGTGGGTCGATTAATGAAGCCGGACCATGTACCTTTCGTGTATTTGGTCAAACGTTGAGCCAGCGATTCTCCTCCCTCGAGACCGGAGAGAACAAGTTCGAAGTCGGACATGAGAGGAGGCTCAACGGTTCTGAAATCTGATTCAGCGGTGATGTCTTTGAGCGCATAAGTTTCGGTGATGGCTCGGTCAATAATCGCATCCTCTTCGGCCGTCAGTCCGCCCATCATCAATCTGAACAATCCGACGAGATTAATAATATTTGAACGCAAGACATTCGCGCTTGATTCATCCGGACCGGGTACAGGGAGGTCGAACGGATTAATGTGGTGTTCAGAATTAAGAGAGATTTTGAAATATCTTCCACCGGTGGCCTCGGCCATGTATTCGTATTCATTTTCTGGATCGAGACACAAAACTTCGGTGTCAAACATCAAAGTTCGAAGAATTTCTAGTTTGGTGGCATAAGATTTTCCTGCCCCAGCCTTCGCGAACATGATTGAGTTGTAGTTTTCGAGGGAGAATCGATCGAAGAGAACGAGAGATGAATTGTGTCTGTTTATCCCGTACAAAATTCCTTTGTCTGAAGTGAGGTCGAATGAGGTGAATGGGAAGAGTGATGAAAGCGGAGAAGAATTCAATTTAGAATGCACGGCGAGAAGGTCGTTCCCGAGAGGAAGAGTGCTTTGGTATCCTTGTTCTTGTTGAAAGAGGGCCGGTTTGATATATACAAGCTTCGCATCAAGAATAGATTTGATTTCCGTTTCTACTTTGTCGAGTTCTGCTTCGTTGTCTGCATAAATAGTGATGTACAAACCAACATCAAAAAGTTTTTCTTGAGCTTGTTGAAGTTGGTCGCGCAAATTCTCGAGGTCTTGATAAGCCACATCAAGCATTGGGTCACGCACGAGACCTTTGTCTTCTCTCGTATGAATCTGGCTCTGAACCTCGGCTACTTTCTTTTGAAATTGTCTGAGCACTTTTGAAGTTTCGACCGGGTGAACAAAGATAGAAACGTCGAAAACTTTATCCATGTTGATAATCGGGGCGAACCAACTTTCAGAAAGGAATCTAGGATAAGAGATGACGAAGAAACTACGAAGAATCTTTTCTCCAAGGTTTATTTCTTTCGGGGTGACGGAGAGAGCCGAAGGGGCGATGATGTCTTTCAATTCAAGCACCCCGGCTTGAAATATTTCTTGAGGCAGGATAGAAGCGATGTCCGGCTTCGCGTTTTCTTTCCCTCCAAATAAGTTTGAAAAAAAACTCATAGACTAATTATCAATGAACAATGAACAATAAACAATGGACAGAAATGATCATGTTTTTAATTTTTTCTTAAAACCACCCAATTGCCGGGCAATACTAGACGCTTTTTCTTTGGCTATCAAGAAGTCTTTTTGATCAATTAGGTTGTTTGTTTTTAGAATGTCAACATTTGCTACTGTTTCATATAAAGAACCCAGCGCTATATCGAGAAAGTGGGAAAAATCCTTTCTAGAAGCTTTTCCGCTTCCTTCCGCAATATTAAGCACTATTGAGGAACTCGACCTTATCAGTTGAGCACTTAACTCAAATCTGTATTCCTTTGGTAATTTTCTTATTATTCCTAGACAAAATGAAGACAAATCCTGGGCATCTTTGTAAACTGGCCAGTCTAGAAAATTGAATTGGTTCACTTGTTAATTGTTTATTATTTATTGTGCATCAAGCCTTTGAAAGCTAATTAGCTTTCAAAGGCTTTTCTGATTCCCCCGGGTTAAAGGCCTTGTAGAACAATTCAATCACCTCTTCCGTCCCAAGGCGAGCCACTCGAATTCCCGTACGAATTAATCCTTGTTCAACTACACTCAAACGCTCTTCGAGCTGAGTGCGGTTCTCTTCGAATCCAGCTTCGGCCACAGCGGATTTTTCTTTTATGCTTTGCCCACCGAAAATTCCACCGAGGCTAGAAATCTTCCCGGCAGAAATTGTGGCCGGAGAATAAGAAACAACAACAAAAAAGTTCTTGGTCATGATGTTTGTGCTCTCGGTGAAGCTCTTGATGAATTCGATGTATTCTTTCGTTTGAATTTTCATCAAGTCATTCACCTGCTTTTTCTCCTGTTCTTCAAGCAGGGCGATGTATGGTCGGATATCAAGCTTTCTAGACTGGATGACAATTTGCACAGAAAAATCCAGAGAATTTAGGAAGTCTTGAAATTGGAAAATAATCGCATTCTTCTCATCTTCTGATTTCAAAGAGAAGTTGAGGGACGAAGCAAGGAGGATGGCGCGCATTCCGCCGTCCTTCAAGAGGAGGATGCCGTCGCGAACTTCCTGAATCGGGACAAATTGTTGGGTCGAGTTTTTACTCGGGGACATAGAATCATTATATATTAACAATAGACAATGGACTATAAACAATAAACTATAAATAATTAACAAAATACAATAAACAATGGAATACCTTATTGTCTATTGTCTATAGTAACTTGTTTATTATCCTGTGTAACAGGATTGTTATTATCTCGAATATCTAAACTCCAAGACAAATCTTTGAGCTTGGATTCTGAAAGTTTAGGCACATAAATTTGTGGGGCTGGCTTATTGTTCATCGCATTTTGTTCATTGTTTATCATTGGCTTCTTTTCCTCTTTCTTCCAAACATAAAGCTTCGAAGAGGTGGAGTAGTGCAGAAAATCTTCAACCACTTGAATAAACGGACGTTCGTTCACTTTATAAAACGCGAGAGCTGCCCCGAAGACTGCGACAGGTATAGAAAGGATAATGGCCACGAACATCGGCAATAGACTGAAGAAGATGACGCACAACCCCACTGCCCCGGCGATATAGATGAATTGTTTGAAGGTCAAAGGCCCGAACAGTTTGTCTTCAATCTCAATGAATTGAGGTACTTGGAATCGCATGCATTAATGATAACAAAAAAACCGACCAAAATCTGGTCGGCTCCAACGTATAGAATGAAGAAAGTTTAATAAAGACCAGTCGCAACCTAATGTACGAACAGAAGATAACCAACCACCACAATTATTGCCACGGCTAGTATTTCCAGTGGTGTAGTGGGTATTTCCACATTTGGATAACAGACTGAATGCCACGAATAACCATTCTTGAGAGTAGTTACCTCTTGGTAATCAGGAAATATCGGTAATGAGCATGTCGGGCAATTGTTTCTTGAAACTCTCAGTGGCCCATTTGAACCACATCCGTGGCACACTGATTCCACTTTTAGAACTCCTTGAGAAGACAGAGCTTTACCACACTCGCAACATCTTAGAGTTTTTGTAGTGACATTTACTGTACGAATTCTTTCATCCAAACAGCTTGCATGAATGTAGTGGCTCGACCAACCCAAAGGTTCACTTGTACGAACCATTTGGTCTAGACGACCCATTTTTTGGCACAACCTACACTTAACATAATCAAAACGTTTTTCTCCACACCTCGGACACTTTTCAGCTGATTGGCTTATAGAATGTCCACATTTCACACACGGAACGAGTTTTATCGAAGACATGGGACGCTCCTGGGGTCGAAGAACGTGATTTTCCTATTGACACTTATATCATTTTAGCGTAAAAAGCACAACACATTTTATTCTAGTGGTTCTCTATATGGGTCTTTTCCTCCCGGGTATCCTGCTTGTGGTGTCGGAGGAGTATATGGCTCGGGTTGTTGTTTTTGAGCTGGGGTTTGAATGGGAGCTTGAACCGGAGGTGTTTGAGTTGGTTTTTGTTGAATAGGAGGAACAAACGGTTTCGTATCGTGTACTGTTTCGCTCGCTTCAATCATTGGAAGATTTGCTGGTGGAACTTCAAGTTCGGTAGTTTTGGTTGGGGGGAGGCTTTCTAAATCAGGCTTCTCAATGACCGGTTGTATTTTTTCTTGCTCCACTGAAGATACATCAATTTCTGTTGGAAGAAACGCCATCATTTCTTTGAAAATTCGTTCATTTAATTCCATTGTCACGGCTTTCGCAAGGACTGGGTCAATTCCTAAACTTGTAGATAAGTTTTTTTCTAAATTACTTAGTAAATCTAAACCAATCAATGCAAACAAAACTTCATTTTCTAAAGATGTTTTTTGATCTAGTGACAATCCATCTTTTTTTGCTATATCTTCTACTACGGAAACCCATTTTTCTTCAGCAATAAATTTTCTAATTTCTTCAGGAGCGCTCGTTATTTGCTGTTCTAGTATTTTTGAATCTTCCATAAATTATTCTTTTGGTTTTTCCTCACCACTTTCGGTTGTTTTTTCTTTGGCACCCCCCTCATCCTTCTTTTCATCTTTGATATCACCCGCTTCTTTAAGTATAGCCTCTAGCTGTTCTTTAACAGGCTTTTTACCCTTTCTCAAATTTGCAGCAGCTTGAAGTGAAGATTGTTTTACAGCTCCAACAAGAAACACCCTGTCTAGACTCACCAGACCAGGATTTGAGATATTAAGAGCTCGAGATTGCGTTCTAAGTTCTCCAATCCCTTTAGTTTCCTTTATCGCCTCTCTTCTAGTTTTGTATTCCTCTGAAATGGCCTTTTGAGAAAGAACACTTTGTTTCTTAGCGATTTCAAATTCTTGGTTCTTGATTATAAGTTCTTTGTTTAGAGCTTCTTTTTGGGCATCGCTAGCTTTATTAATTTGATTAACGAGATTTTTTACTTGTTCGTCAAGATCTTTTTCCTTTTTAAGGTTAGGATCTTTTCCTAGAGCAGTTTTCTCTTCTTCGTTTAAAGCCTTCTGTCTATTATCAAATTCTTTTTTATCAACACCTGTTAGCTTATCTACCTTTTCTTGAGTACTACGCACTTTCTCTTCAACTCCAGAGCTTGAAACCAATTGTTCAATCCCCCTCTGTCGGCGGGCCTCGTGTGCTTCTTGTATTGGCTTTGCTTGTTCCTCAAGTTCGGCCATTCGTTTTAATGCTCCAGCACGTGAGTCAACAGAAAGGCTTGGATTTTCAGACAGTTTCTTTGCTGTTTGTATATCATTTTCTAATTTGACCAAAACTTCTGGTTTTTTTAGAGTCGAGTCAACCGTTGTCGTTGCTGTTGCTCTGACTTTCTTTTCTTTTTCTTTTGCCTCATCTCGATCTTGTTTTGCTCGATCAATTACAGTATCTGCAGGAGCAAGAGATTTGGCGAATTCCTCTTTTTTCTTTGCTTCGTCTTTTATCATTTGTTCACGCCCGCCCTTTCCACCAGCTTTTCCTGCCCCAAGAGAATCGTTTAATCCTGTTCCGCGCAAATCAAAACTTCCCTTCGCAGCCTTACTAGCAGCCGCAAGTTGTAATCTAGCTCGAATGCTTCCCTCGGCAGCTCTTTTCTTAAGATCTTCATTATTTAAATCAGCAACAGCTTTCGCACCAATAGTCCTTCGACCGGCGTACCCAACCAACCCAAGCGTGGCCCCTCCTGCAAATCCCATAGCCGCGCCCGTCATTTTACTTACCATTCCCCCCGCTTTATTCGCCATATTCTTTGAAAGGATAAGAGTAGCGATGAGGAAAACAATTACCACAACAAAGTTAAACAACAGTGATGCGGAATCCGGGTTTATCACATCTTGTCCGTTAACAGTTTTCATTGATCCCGTGAGAGCGTCTGCCAAGGTTCCCGTTCCCTTCGGCATGTGTTGAAAAATATTGATAGTAATCCAAGTTAGCAACATATATAAAGGAGCGAAGAAAGCTTGATTAAGAAGAGCATCTTTCCACTTTCCCCATACACCCTCAATACCCGGGATGACCCATGAAACAAACGCAATAGGAGAAAGAATTAAAACGAAAATAAGAACCACATATCGAATCACAAACATCATGGCAATCGCGAAGAACACGAAAGCAGCAATCAAGGAAACAATTGAGCCCATCACACCAATAGTGGCAAGGTTAGAAGGGTCGAGACCGCCAGCCATACTCCAAATTGACTGCAGACTAAGAGGCTCCATCAGAGCATTTGAAAGTCCAGTATTTAAAATTTGATCTGGTGTGCCGGCTGTGCCGCCTGGTACCATTGCATTATAAAAAGTAACAGCGAGAAGGTTCGAAGCATCTATCACTACCTTGGTAAAGAACAAACTAAAGTTAATCAGGATGGCGGCGATGACAATATTTACAATTAGTTTCCTCGTATCTTTCCCCACACCCAAAATCATTTGAATCGAAGCATAGAGTAATACAAAGATAAAACCCATGTTGGCTATGTCGCGCAAAGTGCCCCATGCAGTGTCTATGGCTGAAATCTTTCCGTAATTTTCTGCCACATTAACGACAGTGTAATTAACTACATAATTTAGAATAATTCCCGACAATCCGGTAATGAGAGAGACTATTTTAAGGACAAGAATCGCTATTGGAGTGACAACTGAGCCGATGACGTCTGCTCCAGCTTGTTTCCAACCAGAAGGAGTAAGAGGACCACAAGCGGGGTTCAGGTAAGCTAAAGGATTTGATGCTGAACAGTCGTCGGCGTGTGCAACGTTTGGCCAAACACTTCCCCCTACTCCAAACATAACAATGAAGAGTAAACCAAATGTGATGATATGAGAATATTTTTTCATCTTGGTTTGTATATGAATACTTCAGGTTGGCAGGCTGCTGAGGCTACACCACTATTCGCAATAAACGGATCCATATCTCTGACTGTTAGTTTTGCGCTCACATTGCGATCAGTCAAAACATTATCTTTATCAATTTCGTATAACCTACTCATTGAGATTTTTGTACTTCCATCAGGGAGTTTAGTGATTGTTTGAATAGCTCCACTTGAACCACTCGCCCAATGTCCATCCCCGTTTGAACCATCACCCCATCTTTGATTTGGATTCCATAGCTCCACTGCGAGTTTATCGTGAGGAGACCCGTATCTTCTCGTTTGAATAATCATACGAATTCTATCTACTTCTTCCCCAGACCAAACAATAGGATTATTTTTAGCCAAATTCCCTGAACCCCCAGAAACATTTGCCTCCCAAGTAACCCGAGCCATTCGCATTCTTCTTTCGCCCTTAATATCTATTTCAAACGGTGAGATCTCGTTTGCCAGAGATTCGCCAGTAGTTGAAGTACAGGAATTAACCACAAGCGGAGCATATTTTGACACCTTCACCCCGGGTGAACAGCTGATAGTTGATGTTTTCATTGTTGGTATAGAAGAATCATCTACAGACAACGAAGAAGTTATTTTTACCGAAGCCATTTTGTTGCCCTCGCTCGCATATTTCATAACCAGAGAACTACCAGTCGAATTTGCGGGCACATCCGTACCACTCCATTCATAGGTGTACGAAAGACCTGGTGAATCACTCGCTGTGGTGGTCCATGTGACTGAATCACTAAACACCGCATTATTTTTGTCTGGAGAACAAGTCATGCCTGATGTCGGATCGACTCCCTGACCAGTGTCAACAGTCCCTGGGTCATAAACTCCATTTCCCGAATCCACATAATCACTTCCTTTTGTGGTGCTATCAAATAATCCTGCGGCACTCATAAAGATTTTTTTTGAAAGAGAGCCTACAAGAGCACTGACAATATCATCGAAAGATCTGGCCAATCCAAGATCATCCACACCATGCCCGAGAATTTTATTGAGTTGAGTTTCAATCACTGAACCCGGAGTAATAGTTTGAGTGGCGCCGACGCAGCTGTCTTTGCCAGTAGTATTGTCGTGTACGGTTGTGCCGAGACATTTGGTGGTAGAAAGAAATCCCTTATTCCAATTAGATTCAAGTGTCGCTAAGCCGGTTTTCTCGGCTATCCCTTGATCAAGATTAGATTTGGCCTCTAGATACGCTCCATATGGATTATTAGAATCACTTTGGGTCATAGAGAACCACGACTCCCAACCCCCCTCCGAAAAGTTCGTATAAAAGTTTTCTAGATTGTGCCCTATTCCAGTCAAAGTACATTGCGGATTGTATTCATTGCGCGAAGATTGTTGAAGAGAAAGCACGATTTGAGGTTTAAACGGGGCACACAAATTTCCACCCGCCACCTGGCTAAGAAAATCTCCAGCGAAACCATTGGCAATGTCTGCGAAATATTGTCTCGTGTTAGTAATGTATTGCGGTTTACCCTTACCATTTATCCATTCCACTGTGCTTTTGGTGAGTTGGTTTACCACTATTTTCATAGCAGCTTTTCGGATTGCGTCCCAACTTGAGAAAGGAACTGGAATACCCCAAGCGGTAATACCAACCGTTTTATTTTTTAAAGCAGAGGTGGCTTTTTTTGTGGCACAGGCGATACTGTTCTGTTTGCTTACGAGAAGGTTTGCAGCTACGCTATTTGTTGGGACACTCACAACGGCATTCGTAGTGTTTATAGTACCATCAGTCGTTTTAATCACCGCATCTCCCGTACCATTATTAATCAAACAAGGATCATTATCATCAAGAATAGCAGTAATTGACGCCGCTCTAACCATACTCGGTAAAAAAATAGTAGGTATAAATACTAGAGTTATGGCCAAAGAAGAAAATAGTAATTGTTTTCGCCAGTGAGTCTTTTTCATATACTGTTCCAGCCGAAGCCAGGATCGCTTTCATTAAAAATTATACCACTCTCAGAGAAATATTGAGCCATTGTAGAAAGAATGATATCTTCATAATCTGAATATTGGCTAAAAGTGCTTATACCACTAATTGCAGACATGGAGTCATTGTTTATCTGAGCTAATTTTTTTAATGCTTGACCACTCGTTGCATAATTATTAAGAAGTTTAAGATGCAGGTTGGCCAGTTCACTCGGTACGGAGAGTTTAGAAAGTTCGCTTGCCGCCTTTATATACAAGTCTCCCGTAGCAATGAAACCACTTACGAATGAAGAACTTAACGGATCTGTTGCAAAATTTGCACTCCCGATTTGATTTTGACTGTACAAATCCATATATTTTTTTCTAATTGCCCAAAATCCATTGGCATAATCTTTAATTTCTTTTAATGAAGCGTTGTCTACTAAATTCAAATCACTGATTTGATACTGAACAGTGGCTTTGGTATCAAGCCCAGAAGCGATATTGTCTGCCAAGTCGGTTATTGTCTGGGGGTTTAGATTACCTGAACTTTGAAGGGCCGCAAAATTTGCAAAGAGTTTCTGGCTTACCAAATCTGTTTGGTTTGTGACCAAAGCTGATAAATCAGTCGAAAAGGCCGTTTCGTTTATTGAATTGGCCAAATTGTTTTGTTGGTTAGCGATATTGTCTACGTAGGCAAGCCGGCCATTTATCTTCTGAGTATTGACGAATCTTATGATTATAGAGGTCGCGATTAGCACAAAGGCCAAAATGCATGCGATGACAACTTGGGGTTTAGATTTAAGCATTGTTTCATAAAGTATAGCAAATAATTCATCAAATCGTGATATGATTACTTCATATGAAGAAACCCCAAATATTTCTTGCCTCTCTAATTCTTACTTCATACTTCTTGCTCCCTACTTCAGTTCTAGCTGTGACCGGGGTTGGTTTTGGGGGCCTAGTCTCAGTTTCTGTTCCTTGTACTTGTTCAGGTGGTTTTTGGGTTTGGTTTACCCCCTTGTATATAAATTCGCCTGTGCCGACCACTGGGGCAATATATTTCTCTGCTTTTCACACCGTTCCCTATTCTTGGTATGTCTTCGGAGTTCCAGGCACCTTTGAACTCGGGACTTTCACCCCTGGTGTCCAAGAATGTTTAGTTGCAACCCCCGTAGGCTGTACTATCCTTCCCACACTCGGCTCCATGATTATGGTTGGTACGAGCAAACTCTAAGCCAAAATTTTCAGTAGTTTCCCCCAATCCTCAATCTTTATATCTTCCGCTCGGGTGTTTTCGTCCAGCTTTAATTTTTTAAAAGTTTCCAAAACTTTTTCTTTTGGGTAAATGGTCGAAAGGTTCGAAGAAAGTTTCTTCCTTTTGGATTTAAACCCAGCATGAAGAGCCCCAAAGAATTTTTCTTCGCTAAATTTATTAAAAAACTTTTTGGAAATATTTTCCACGAGTAATATAGCCGAATCAACCTTCGGTGTTGGGAAGAATGAACCGGCTTTGATCGTCTGAATATATTTTGGTTCGCCGTACGCTTTGACTGAGATGGAGAGAATGCTTTCTTTATTGTCCTTGGCCACAATTCTATTCGCCACTTCCTTTTGAAGCATCAAGACCATTCGTTCGGGTTGGTTTTTTGTTTCAAGAAATTTTCTAATGAGTTGTCCGGTGATGTAATACGGTATGTTGGCGATTAATTTGTAGCCTTTAGCCTTTAGTTTTTTGTTCTCATATTCCAAAATATCTTGTTCAATTAAATCCAATTTACCATCCTTAATTTCTTTTTTAAATTTTTCTTCGAGATATGCAACGAGCCCGTGATCTTTCTCGATCGCAATTATCTTTCCGGCAAAAAGCAAAAGCTTTTTCGTCAACATCCCCTTTCCCGGTCCAACTTCGAGAATGATGTCATTTCCGGCGACATCTCCAGTATCAATAATTGTATCAACCGCAGATTCGGAAGTGAGAAAGTTTTGCCCTAATGATTTTTTGGCGTATGTCATAATATTTAGTTGCGAAGCCGTTTTCTCTTGTTGACACTCGGTGTCAACACAGATTCCCCCTCAAGTTCTTTCAGGAGGTCCTTCTTTTTAATGATGTCTTTTAGTGACTCTTCTGCGAACTTTTTATACTCCAGAATGTTTTTAAATTGTTCTAAAATTAAATTTTTTGTGCACAATTTATTGCCAGCCTTTCCCATATACTCATCCCAGCTTGATTTGTACAAAGCACTTTGAGGATAACGATGGACTTTATTATTAAGGTTTACATAAACACTTGTATGCAAAAGTTGCTCATTTGTTTCAATATGCACGGCTTTAAATTTTCCTTGAAAAAGAGAGCCACTTCTTCTGTTTCTAATATTAAAATATTTTGCGTAACCCATTCCTATTTTATGCATAAATCGTTCCACCCCTTTGTCACAAACTTGACGGAGAATGAAATGATAGTGGTTCGGATTTAAGCAATAGGCAATAAATTCTACTAATTTTTTACTCCTTGATTCGGAATGGTTTCTATCAATATTTCCAATCTTTTCTGAAGTATTGAATTCAGACATTCCCTCAATAAATCTGTCTAAATCTTTAGAAGAAGTAAAAATAATTCGCTTATCAACCCCTCTGTTGAAAATGTGGTAAAATTCATTTTCTTCAAATTTTAAGTTTCGCATATTTCTTTATTTGCTTCACATTATCATGTTGACACTCGGTGTCAACGGACTAGTCAAATGATATATCAAGTAATGGTTTGCTCTTCCACGAATCTTCTCCTTCAAAAGTTTCTTCCTCGGTTAGTTCTTCGGGGATATCAAAAATAAATTCTGAAGGAATGTTCACTTGTCTTGAGCCGAAGATAGTTCGCATCTGGGCATATGAAAGGAAAATTTTCTTCTTGGCCCGAGTGATGGCCACATAGAACAGCCTTCTCTCCTCCTCCGCCTCTTCGGGTGTGATATTTTCTCTAGTGATTTTTTGATGAGGAAATAGTCCATCCTCAAGTCCAGAAACAAAAATTGTGTTGAATTCTAGGCCTTTTGAGGCATGAACGGTCATCAATCGAACAGAGTTTTGTTCTTCCTTGAGTTCATCTTGATCACTATTTAAAGCCGAATCAGAGAGGAGTTGCTCTACCCCCTCTTCCGGATTCAAATCATCGTAGTGCTTGGCAAAAGCCACAAGCTCGTAAGCATTTTCTAATCTATCGAGATCTTCGCCCTGGTTTTCTTTCCATTCTTTTTCTAATCCCGAAGCTTTCAAAATGAAAGTGATGATTTCGCTCGGGTGTTTCTCAATCGTGCAAGCTTTTATCTCTTCGAGCAGAGAATAAAAATCTTTTATTTTTTTCTGAGTGGTTCCGGTCAGGCCCGCTTCAGCTCCAGAAAATAATTTGGCTACCGAGGCCTTCCCTATTCCTCGTGCAGGAACATTGATAATCCGTTTGATATTAGACAATCCGCTTGGATTAAGCGAAGCCCGGAGATACGCAAGGATGTCTTTAATTTCTTTGCGTTCAAAAAATCTTGTGCCGATAAGTTGATACGGCAGGCGATGTTGCATGAAGGCCTCTTCGAGAACTCGGGATTGAAAATTGGCTCTGTAGAGGACAGCAATTTCTCTCGGCTCGGTTCCCTCGCCGATTAGTTTCTCAGCTTTCGAAGCGATGAATTCAGCCTCGGCTGATTCGTCGAAGCCTTGAAAGATTCCAATTTTTTCTCCAGAACCTTGAGAAGTGAACAAAGTCTTCTTTCTGCGAATTTTGTTTTTCTCTATGACTGCGTTCGCTGCCTCAAGAATAGTTTTGGTCGAACGATAATTTTCTTCAAGCAAAATAATTTTCGCCTCGGGATAATCCTTTTCAAAATCCAAAATGTTTTTTATGTCTGCGCCTCTCCAAGAATAAATGTTTTGATCTATATCCCCTACCACACAGATGTTTCTCTTCGGCCCAACCAAGAGTTTACAAATCTCGTATTGCACCCCACTCGTGTCTTGATATTCATCCACATGAACATAGTCCCAAGTTTTTTGATAAAAATGTCTGACTTCAAGATCAGTGCGCAAGAGCCACGCCATTTTTAAAAGCAAATCGTCGAAGTCGAGAGCCCCGTCTCTTTTTAAAATCTTTTCGTATTCTTTCCAAACCATCTCAACCACATCCGAGAAGTATCCTCTTTCGCTTCGATTCTCATAATCCGTTTCGTTTAATCCCCGGCCTTTCTCTTTGGAAATAATCGAGAGTACTCGAGCAGGGTCATGAGTTTTCACATCCAAACTGCACTTTTCGAGAGCCTCTTTTACCGCCTTTTTGCTATCATCTCGATCGAAAATAGTGAAATGTCGTCTAAGTCCGAGTTTGGCCGACTGTTCCTTGATGATATGAACTCCGAGCGAATGAAAAGTTGAGACAAACGGCCGTTCATTCATTGAAACCGGTTTGTTTATGGTTCTGTCTTCAGAAAGCATCTTTTCTATCCTCTCCTTCATTTCTCGAGCCGCTTTGTTGGTGAAAGTAATAGCCAGAATCCTCGAAGGAGAGGTCCCATTTTTCACCAGGTGTTTAATTCTTTCGGCAATGGTCTTGGTTTTGCCCGCCCCAGCCCCGGCCAAAATCAAAAGCGGTCCTTCGGTAGTCGAAATTGCTTCTTTTTGCCTTTCGTTTAGCATTATTTACACACTATAGCATGGTGGATATGTCGATTGCGGTGGCTGGTTATGAGCGTATAATGAAGGAGCGGTACAGAAGTATACAGTGGGCCAGAAATATGGCCATACAGAGCCACCGACCGAAGAACTATAAATTTAACCCAAGTTTATTTCTAAAAAGTTAACCCTCAAAGGCCTTTTCTCGTCTCTCAAAGCCTTTGGCCTCCAAAATCCCCATATTGTGACAGGACTGCGAATCTCGCTCGTGACCGCTTTTTCTGTCCTTGTTGTGGTGCCTTCTCTAGCCAACGCCCGCGGTACTACCTTTTCTAAGGCTCCGGAAGTCATAATTAATCAAACCTCTCAAACGATGGCCTTGCTCGAGGCTCCAAAAAACATTAATCCAAGCGTTTCTGTTGGTCGAACTTTGGCTATTATAGATAATAGTGCACTTTATTATGAAGGAGACAGTGGTACGGCTTTCATTGATGCAGGCAAGTCTGGCACGGGCCAAATTAGTGTTTATGTGGTCAGAAAGGGTGATTCCCTTGCCTTGATTGCCAAGATGTTCGGAGTCTCAACCAACACCATCACTTGGGCCAACAATCTTAAGGGAGGAGTTATCAAGGAGGGAGATCAGCTTGTTATTCTTCCGGTTTCAGGAATCAAACATACGGTGAAAAAGGGCGACACTCTCCAATATATAGCCAAGCTTTATAAAGCAGATATAAACGACATTCTTTCATACAACGATGTCACTATTGATACAAAATTAGGTATCGGGGATGTGATTATTGTCCCGGACGGAGAAATTGTTACCATCTCTATTTCTTCTGGTTCTTCAAATCAGTCGAAAGAACCTTTGCTTTTGAATGTAAACAATTATCCAACTTATGCGGGTTATTATCAAAGACCAATCAATGGTGGAAGAAAGACTCAAGGAATTCACGGATACAATGGGGTTGACCTGGCGGCTCCTAAAGGTACTCCGATTTATGCAGCTGCCGATGGACGGGTTATTATCGCTCGAACCTCCGGCTACAACGGTGGATACGGACTCTATGTGGTTATTAGTCATACAAATGGCACGCAAACAGTTTATGGCCATATGTCCAAAGTAAATGTTTCAGTTGGCCAGAATGTTGTTCGGGGTCAAATCATCGGCGCAGTCGGCAACACCGGTCGTTCAACTGGTTCTCACGTCCACTTCGAAATCAGAGGGGCAAAGAATCCGTTTTAAGAGTTTTCCCCACTTCAAACAAATATTGTAGAATACTTGCTGTATAATTTGTTGCATGCAAACACAAAACAATAAACGTCCTATTTCTGCTTTTATTCTTGCTTGGTTGTTCTTGCTTGGTGGAGTATTCGGGATTATCGGTTCGATTCTTACTTTAGTGATCGTTCTTTCAACATCGGGTTCGACTGATGTTGCTTCTATTCAAATTCAAAATCTGAAAGGGATGTCTTTTTTGGTTGGAGGGTCTGGTGTAGTTATGGGCATTTTAAGTATTATCGTGGCTTATGGTTTATTCAAAATGAAAAGATGGGCACTTGTTTTGCTGACTATTTTTGCTGCTACCGAAATCGTGTTATTCTTCGCTACTTCTTTTCAGATTGGTAATCCAGTCTTTCTCCTCATCATGATAGTGCTGACGATTTACTTCTGGATGATAAGAGAAAAGTTTAATTAACTCGCCGAGCTCTCTCACATCAAATTTTTTGGGGCGAGATTCAACGGCTTCGAGAGCGTGAATATGGTTTGACAATCTAGCGTCAAGCCGTATACTTAATGTATTAGGTCCCTTCGGGGGACTCCGAGAAACCCGCCCTTCGGCGGGTTTTGATTTTGGCTACTTGCTTTATTTTAGGAGTTGACTATAATAATCATATTATGGCTTCGGCCTCCGAGGACCTCCGCAAGGGGGTCCGATTTGTTATAGTGATTCTAGCCAAGCGTTCTTAAGTTCGTTGAAGATTTTTTCATCAAGTACATCCACCTTGCGTAATAATCGTTTGTTGCTGATCACTCGCATTTGGCTAAGCTTTGCCCATATAACTCTTTCTTCCGTTTGAACTTTGTAATGGAATCTATCAGTTTTTTCTTTAGTAGTTAAAGGTAAGATTACAGCTGTTTCTTTGTTGTAAACTTTCATAATAATAACTGGGCGTTCGAAATTTTCATTCTTTCCGTCTATTTCCGCGCCAACATTAAGACCTAACGAACACCACCATATCTCTCTTGGGTGTACATATTTGGTAATAGGAGCTTTTTCAAGTTCCTTTTTATTTTTATTCCATGTGTCAAAATCTTTTTGCATTTGTTTTACACATCAAATTTCTTGGGCCTATACTCGACGGCCTCGAGGATGTGGTCGCGGGTAATTTCCTTAGAATTATCCAAATCAGCGATGGTGCGAGCGACTTTAATCATTCGGTGATAAACACGCGGAGAGAATCCTAATCTATCGGACGCAAGATTGAGTGCAGATTTAGCTTCTGGTTCAAGGGTGATGAAATTTATCAAATCACGCGCACTCATCTCAGAGTTTTTTAATAAATAGGTTTTGTTATTTTTGTTTGATTCAGAAAATCTGGCGCGTTGAATATTCCTTGCATCAATCACTTTGTTTTTAAAGAATTCACTCTTGGCCCCTTCCTCAATACCTGAAAGTTGTTCAGCATTAATTCTGTCTACTTCAAGCCAAATATCTATACGATCAATAATCGGTCCGCTCATTTTTCTTCTATATCTTTGGAGTGATGTGGGAGTACAAATACAAGGTTTACCCCGAAAACCATAATTACCACATGGGCAAGGATTCATGGCGGCGATTAGTAATACATTTGCTGGGAAGTTTGCTGTACCCTTCGCCCGAGCAACAGATATAACCTTATCCTCTAGTGGTTGTCTTAAACTCTCTACAACTCGTCTTTCAAATTCCGGAAATTCATCCATGAAAAGTACTCCACGATGAGCAAGAGTTATTTCTCCAGGTTTAGGCGTCGCTCCTCCACCAACGAGTGAAACATAGGATGATGTGTGGTGAGGCGAACGAAACGGGGGCTCGGTAATAAAATTAGCCAATGTACCAGCCACAGAATGGATACTGGTGGCTTCGAGCGCTTCATCAAACGAAAGAGAGGGCAAAATACCAGAGAAGGCTTTGGCCAACATTGATTTTCCTGTTCCCGGAGGGCCATACATGGCCACATTGTGTCCACCAGCAGCGGCGATGAGCAGTCCCCGTTTGGCCCTCTCCTGTCCTCGGATATCAGAGAAATCAACACTAGAAACTTTGGTTTCTTTTTTAAATTCAGTTGTATTATTTTTTGTTAAAAGCCTTTTTTTGGTTAAGTGCCCAATTAATGAATTTAACGAATCAACCCCGTAGACATCTATACCACTGATGATGGCGGCTTCTTCTGCATTTTCTTTAGGCACATATAATTCTTTGATACCTTTTAATTTGGCAAACTGAGTGATGGGCAATACCCCGCGTACTGGGCGAAGTGTCCCATCCAATGATAATTCTCCAAGGAAAACTTTTTTCTCCGGATCAAAATCAATTTCTTCTGCAGATAATAAATATGAAAGGGCCATAGCCACATCAAATGATGGTCCCTCCTTTTTTTCTGAGGCCGGGGCGAGGGAGATTACAATTTTATGGTTCTGTGCCTTTGGAGAATCATAACCAGAATTTTTTATGGCCGAACTTAATCTATCTCTGGATTCTTCTACGGCCTTATCTGGTAGTCCAACAACAGCAAAGGCATAAAGTGTCCGGGGCGTGATGTCAGTCTCCACAGAGACAATCCCCGCTGATAATGCTGAAGTCTGAGCGCTGTAAACTTTTGAGAAGCTCATAGCTCTGAATTATTCCATGTGCTTCTTGCAGGTTGAAGCGGCCGGGTTGGCTTCCAATCTATCTGATTCTATTTCTTCACCGCATACTCGGCATATGCCGTAGGTGCCCTCGTCGATTCTCTGTAAGGCTTCTTTGATTTCTTGAAGCTTCGGTTCAAGAGAGTTTACTATCGCGTTGTTGCTCTCATATTCATCTATACTGTTTCCTGCGGTGCTTTCTTCGTATACAGTGTCATGCTCCTCGGGTACAGCTTCCCAGTCCCCTTCTCTATCAGGATTTTTTCTAGCAACTTCCAGTAGTTCTTTTTCAAGAAGAATTTTTTCATCGCGGAGCTTCTTTTCAAAATGTTTGGTGTCAATAGTCATGGAAGTATTGTATCAAAGTTGCTGGCCTCCGCCTAGCGAGAAAGTTTGGACGTGTTCAGTCGAATGATGAGGGCCCGCAAGCTCGGCTCGTTGTCTGTGATGATGAGCATGTTGTTGTCGTAGAACGAATAGAGAAGGAGAGTATTGTTGTTTTGGTCTTTGATAACACGAGCGTCTTTGTTTTGAATAGTGACATCTTGAAAAGGAATATCGCTCGGCATGTTTGAGACTGTCTCATCAGAAGCGAAGAGGGGCAGGAGGTCGTTCGAGAGGTCTTTCTCCCATGCGAGCATTCCTGCATAAGAATTTTCAAACGAATCAAGCTTGACTAAGAGGAAGGTGTGCGGAGTCGAACTCGCGAGAGATGTGTCTCCTATTAATCCGAGCATGAAGAGCGGGTCGAATGCTCGAACAAGACTGGCCTGAGCTTTGGTATTCAAAATATTTAAAAAATCTTCAGTGTTGATGAGAGGTGTACTCGTTGAGTTCCTTTTTAATTGTATCTGTTCAATATTTCCAGATTTAATTTCTTTGTTTCTCTCGAGATTAAAGGCGGAGAGGAAAGAATCTCGCGCCAAACCCGAAACATTCAAATCAACGGAGATTTCCGAAGAAATAAACTTATTTGGAACGATAGTCACAACAGGCAAAGCTGATTTTGTTTTGTATGAGGTGTAGGCGTAGAAAATTCCAATTCCGCCCAAAACAAAAAAGATAAGTGTCCCGAGGACAAGGAGCAAAGTTTTCTCTCGAGATTTCCTCAAAGCTTCTTCTTCGGGAGTTCTACGAGGAGCGAATTCATCGCCTCCGCCCTGTTTGACCAATTCTGCACGACGAATAGAAACGAGTGATTCATTTTGGTTTTTGAGCGCATCAGCTACGTCACCTTGATAGGTGCGAATTTGTTTAAGAGAGGAATTTTCTTCTGACTTTGGACTTTCGACTTCAGGATTCATTCTCTTATTCTACCTTATCTTGAGACTCTTTCACGAGTTCGTCTATCTTCCAAACCCATCAAAAACTTTTTTGGATTGGCATCGAGATCGAAGAAGTCATCGGCGACTTCAATCAGTTTGGCTGACGAGGATTTCCCGAAGGCCACCACTTCTACTTGTGTACCGTGAGTGTTTTGTAAATATTCTATAAGAGAAACGAAGTCGCCGTCGCCCGAAGCGATGATGACTGTGTCTAAGTGTCCTGCCATTTTAACCGCGTCCATGGCAAGGTCGATGTCCCAATTGGCTTTCTTCGCTCCACCGATGAAAATCTGTAGAGGTTTGGTGCGGGTTTCTATCCCTACTTTTGAAAGGGCTTCAAAGAAGCTTTTCTCTTCCCCCGTTTCGGTCGAAGCCACATAAGCAATAGCTCGAACGAGGGTTCGTCCGTCTAAAACTTCTTTTAAAATGGCTCCGAAATTTGCTTTAGAATGATAGAGATTCTTCGCACTATGATAAATGTTTTGCGTATCTATGAAAATGCCGACACGCTGGGCCTTGTGTTTGATAATTGACATGAAAATTATTCTTAACACTCGGTGTTGAGATTCCCAAACACCGAGTGTTTGTATAAACGTGATTTACTTCTTCAGACCGAGTTTCTTTTGGAGAGCGAGAGCCTGTTTAGGACTTTTCTTCTCCAGATACTTCATATGCGCCTGTCGTCCAGCCACCATCGCGAGTAATCCTCGGCGAGAGTGATTGTCCTTGGCATTTTTCTTCAAATGTTGAGCAAGCTCTTCTATGCGCTTCGTAAGTATTGAAATTTGTACAGCCGCAGAACCCGTATCCTTATCATGGATTTGGGCTTCTTTGATAACTTTGGCTTTTTTGGTCTTGGAAATCACCGAATAACGATAGCATACAAGCCCAAATTAAGCAAATCGGACAGTTTTGGATAGAAAAAAGCACAGGACGTGTCCTGTGCGTTGACGGCTATTCCCCGATTCGTTCGTTGATGATTTTCGTGAACTCAACGAGAGTACTGCGGGGAAGACTCGCAAAAAACACATCAACGAGTTCCGTTGCCTCAGCGAGCTTTGTCTCCTTGGGGAATGGTGACAGGCTAATAGGCATTTCACGAAACTCGATGACTATGTTGTTCGGCAGATTGTGATTAGTTAGTCCAATAGGTGCCGTCATTCGAACAAATCTGGTTCCAGCCCCAACCTTTGGAGCTGAGAAATCATCTTTGTTTTCAATGACGATTTGAAACCCGCGAACAACACGGTTTGGGTCTAGGGTCCCTGTCCCTAATCGTCGAATGATATCCGCATACATGCGCGACAGTTTCCCGAGTACTGCGTCAGCGACCTTGTGGGTCATGGGACGTCTCCTTTTAAGAGGGAAAAGAACGATTGCCTAGTGTAGGCGTTACTCATCTTAGTATTAAATAGACTCCCCGTCAATGGTTTCTCGGGACATGGTATAATGTCGCACAATATGGGAACAACTACTGAACTTGAAAAGCTGAAACGAGAATTTCTCGAATATACTGAGATAGAGAAGGGTCGCAGTTTGAATACCGTCCGAAACTACGAACATTACCTTGATAGATTCTTCGAATTTTCGAAAGCGAAGAAAGCGAGCGACATCACGGACGGTCTTCTTCGAGAATATCGTTTGTGGTTGAACAGGCAACCCACCTTCGCCAAGGCTTCGGTGGGCAAAGTCTCTAGAGCAGAGACTTTGAAAAAGAAAACCCAAAATTATTATTTGATTGCTCTTCGCGCGTTTCTGAAATACATTGCGAAGCGTGGAGTGAAGGTCCTCTCCCCCGAAGTGATTGAACTCGCGAAGGTTGGTGAGAGGCAAATTGATTTGATTACCTCTGAAGAATTGAATCGCTTGCTCGATGCGCCGGATACTGCCACTCTGCGCGGTTTGAGAGACAAAGCGATTCTTGAAACATTATTTTCGACCGGACTACGTGTTTCTGAACTCTGTTCCCTACCCCGCGAGATAAATCTCGAAAGTGATGAGTATTCGATTCGAGGCAAGGGTGAGAAAGTTCGCGTGGTCTTTCTTTCTGATGAAGCGAAACATTCAATCAAAAATTATTTGAATAAAAGAAATGATTTGGACGATGCGCTCTTCGTAAAAATCGAAGAGCAAAGTCAAAAGTCAAAAGTCAAAAGTCAAAAGTTGAATGAAGTTGCACCGTTGACTCCCCGTTCAGTCCAAAGAGTTATTAAACATTATGCCATCAAGGCTGGGATATCAAAAAAAGTGACGCCTCACGTCGTGCGACACATGTTCGCGACCGACCTACTCTCAAACGGTGCAGATTTACGAAGTGTCCAAATGCTCCTCGGCCATGCAAATATCGCTACTACCCAAATTTATACCCACGTGACAGACGCAGCATTAAGGGCAACACATAAAAAATTCCATTCGAGGAGGAAATAATTATATCTTCCTACAATTTTTCTTTATCCAAATTTCTAATTTTTTGATATTTATTTCCTTTGTTGCTACCTCGAGCACCACGAATGCAACTTCTTTGTTGGAAGCTGTCAGTTCATATTTGTTTTCGTGCAAAAAACGAGCCACGACTGTTAGGGCTGTGCGTTTGTTTCCGTCTATGAAGACGTGATAATTTACCAAAGCTTCCAGAAGCACCGCCGCCTTTTGAAAAACATTTTTATAAAGTTCTTTTCCTGCAAACATTGCCTGTGGTTTATGAACCGCGGCTTGAAGTAGTCCGAGGTCTCGGATCCCATGACTGCCTCCGATTTCATCTATGAGCAAAGCATGAACAATGAGAACCTCTTGGGCCGTTAAGTATTTCATATTACTCGCGCGCCAGTGTTTCCAAGGCGTCCTTGTATTTGTGAATAAACTTTTTTGTCCAATCAACAAGCTCCGAAGAGATTTCCACGGAAGGTTCAATAGTCATTCGTTTATGCGCGGTGTCCAAAGAGACGTTTACCCTGTCTCCAATTCGAAGACCCAAATTCTCGAGAGATTTCTTGGGGAGAGTGACAGCTGCGGAAGAACCTACTTGAAGTATTTTTTGGACCATATATTTTGTATTATAACGTTATTATAATCATCTGTATTGTCCTGTCAAGAGATTTCCCCCACTTAATATAATGGAGGATTAAGGAGGGGTTATAACTCAAATTTGACAAATTATTGTGTTTAGGTATATAATACAAAGGTAAATATGAGTAGTAGAAGTTCGCCCTTGGGCGGACTTCTTTCGTACCATTGGAGCTAACGGTTACAAATAATCTACCTCCAACGGTATAAATAGAAAATAATATATAAAAACATGTTCGACCTTAAAGTCATAAATTCAGTGCTCGGAGAACTCGAAGAAGTACGAGGTATTCCTCGTGAGAAAATCTTGGAGGCTATTGAAGCTGCCTTGGCCACGGCGTACAAGAAGGAATACGGCAAGCGCGGACAGATTATCCGCACTACTTTCGATGTGAAGACCGGAGAAGTCAATTTCTTTCAAGTGAAGGAAGTGGTAGACAAATCTACGGTAATTTTTGAAGACGAAGCTGAAGAATTAGAAAATGAAACTCCGGAATCAGCCGAAGTTGATGCGGACGAACGCTCGATTTATGACCCAGAAAAACATATTCTCCTTGAAGATGCGAAGAAAATTAAGCGTGATGCAATCGTGGGCGAAGAAATTATTTTCCCTATTGAATCGAAGGGTGACTACGGTCGTATCGCGGCTCAAACAGCGAAGCAAGTTATCATGCAGAAAATTCGTGAAGCAGAGAAGGCCCACCTCGTGACTGAATTCTCTTCGCGCGAAGGTACGATTGTTTCCGGCACGGTTCAACGTATTGAACGCGGGAATATTTTCATCGACCTTGGTCGGGCTCCCGGACTCTTGCCTTATGAGGAACAAATCCCCGGCGAACATTTCGCCCAAGGTGAGCGTGTTCGGGCTTATCTCTATAGAGTAGAAGAATCTCCTCGCGGAGTTTTCCTTCGACTTTCTCGTTCTCATCCAAAATTCCTCGAGAAACTTTTTGAAGCAGAAACTCCAGAACTTCAAAACGGTTCGGTTATTATTAAAGCTATCGCGCGCGAGGCGGGTTATCGTTCGAAAATCGCCGCGGAGGCCAAGGATAATCACATTGATCCTGTTGGTTCGCTCGTTGGACAACGCGGAGTACGTGTCTCTACAGTCATGAGTGAACTTCGGGGAGAAAAAATTGATGTTATTGAATGGAATGAAGATCCAAAGAAGTTTATTGAAGAAGCCTTGTCTCCAGCGAAAGTGATGAGCATTGAACTTAAAGAAGATGAAACCGGCCTGCCCACCGGACAGGGACAGGTAAACAAAACGGCTGTAGTAAACGTTTCTGAAGATCAACAATCACTGGCCATAGGGAAGGGCGGGCAAAACGTTCGCCTCGCGGCCAAACTCACTGGTTGGAAAATTGATATTCAGTCAGCGAAGGGCGAAGAACTCGCTTCTGCCGAAGCAGAAACAGTCAATTCGGAAACCAAGTAATTTAAGGGTTTTAGGGCAAAAAACTTGACCAGAATGTTTTTTAGAGGTGGCTTGAGGGTGTAAATATGGATATGTGTTAAAATGTAGTAGTTCTCATACGGAAACGCCTGAATATAGTATCCACTTAACCCAAACAAAAATGAAACGCACCAGTACTTTACTTGCAGGATTAATTGCCGTTGCACTCATTGCCACCCCTGTTTTCGCAGAAACAGCGAGTGTCAATGTCAAAAACAAAATCGAAGATAGAAACAAAAAGACAGAAGCTTCGACTACGATTAAGGTTGAGCAGAAAAAAACAGAAGACAAAAACAAACAGAGCGAATGGAATACCAGAGTTCTAGACAACAAAATTCGCAGTGACATCAAGGTTTTCACTGCCACAGCGAATCGTCTAGACAAGATTGTTGTTCGTATTCAATCGCGAGTAACAAAAATCAAAGCGGCTGGAGGAAATACGACTCAAATTGAGGCCAGCTTAAACACCGGAATCACCAAATTGGCTGAAGCTCGTGCAGATATTTCAACCATTTCTTCAATTGACATCACTGGAGCAACTTCAAGCACAACTGTCCGCACCTTGTTCAACACGATTAAAACTAATGCAGTGAAAGCTCGAGAGGCACTCAAAGCTTCTCACTCTGCACTGATTCAGGCCGTCACCTTTATGCAAGGTGTAGAGAAAAAGGTGAAAGTGAAAGACAGCAATGTCGGAGAGAATGAGACAAATTCTTCTACTGCCAGTACGACTAAGGAGGCCAATCGTTAATTATTAAAATTCTTAACAACATTCTTATGGACGCAAACAACAACACGAATGGCGAAGGGTCGGTCGGGCCAGTGATCGCCACGATTATTATCTTGGCCGTGGTAGTCTTGGGCGGACTTTATTTCTGGGGACAAAGAAATACAGGTTCTGAGACGACTGACATCTACGGCAATCCGATTTCCACCACTACACCAGCCGCCACTCTGCCTGACACCTCAGCCATAGATACTCAATCAAGTTCAGACAATCCTGCTTCAATCCAAAACGATTTGAATTCGACGAATCTTGATAATCTTGGAGCTGATATCAATGCCTCATAATACTTCGACTGTGCTCAGTATAAAACACTTCGACAACTTAAAAACCAAAAAGCTTCCGGATTCGGAAGTGGAGATCACCGGAGAGATTACCCTCTCCTTTTTGGTCGAATGTCGAGCCGCGGCTCTCAAAGAATTGAACAACCGTTCGGAGATTCCGGGATTTCGTCCGGGGAAAATCCCTGAAGACGTCTTGATTAAAAAAGTTGGTGAACTGGGTGTGCTCGAAGAATCAGCCGAGATTGCTCTGGGCAAGGAATATCCGAATATTATTAAAGAATTAAATGTGGCTGCGATTGGCCGACCGACGATTTCTATTACGAAGTTGGCGAAAGATATTCCTCTTGAATTCAAGATGATTACCGCGGTTGAACCGGAGTTTAAGTTGCCGGATTACAAAAAGATTGCGAAGGAAACCAAACTCGAGGAAGGTGAAAAAGGCAAGGAGAAGAAACGCCTCGCTATTATTGAAAAGCTGGTGAAAGAAACAGAAATCCTCGTGCCGAAAATTCTGCTTGAATCAGAACTGGCGAAGATGATGGGGCAATTCAAAGATGATGTCGTGCGGGCAGGATTGAAATGGGAAGATTATTTGAAGCAAATCAAGAAAACCGAACAAGATATAGAAAAGGAATGGAAGGATCAAGCCCTCGCTCGAGCGAAAGCTGAATTAATTGTAGGCAAGATTGCCATAGAAGAGAAAATTGAACCGACTGAGGCCGAACTTGAACACGAGACCACTCATCTTCTTGAGCATTACAAAGATGCCGATCCCCTTCGTGTACGGGTGTATGTCTACACCATGATGAGAAACGAAAAAGTTTTAGAGTTTTTGGAAACACAAAAATAAACCAAGTTTTTTGATATGATGGTTAGAATGGAAAACAAAGAAACAAACATCGCATTCATTGATGGGCAAAATCTTCATCTTGGGACTAGGGAACACGGCTGGTCTGTTAGTCATCAGCGATTACGCATTTATCTTAGTGAAAAATATAATATCACTGAAGCGTATTATTTCTTGGTTTCGTTTCCAGTGAAGAACAAGATTTATACGATAATCTTCAAAAAGCGGGCTATATTCTTTCATTTCGAGAGCATTCATCAGCTTTGAAGGGTAAAAAGAAGGGAAATGTTGATGGTGATATTATATTCGGAGTAATGAAAAAATTGGTTGATAATGAACCATTCGATAAAATTTTTATTGTATCTGGAGATGGAGATTATAAAAAACTTGTTGATTATTTGATAAAGAAGAATAAATTTGGGAAAATGCTTTTTCCCAACAACGAATTTTCATCATCGTTGTATAAAAGTTTAGGACGAGAGTATTTTGACTATCTCGAGGATAAGGATATAAAAGCGAAGATATCTCATAAATGAAAAGGGCCCCTTAGGTATTTCACCGTTTGGGTCCCTTTTCGTCTTAATACAATTCTTATTATACATGCACGCAAATGAAAAGCAAGTGCAATTCCCATCTACATATGTATGGGATTGCTGGTATACCAATATCATTAATTATGGGGTCACTACCCTTATATGCTATCAGCGTAGCTATTTTTGAAGATGAATTGGCCTATCTTATAATGCAAGGAAAAACCCACCAAGATAATTATTCTCTTTTCTCTCTCATTGGCACAATTCTTTTTGTAATTGCTACGTTTATATTTAGAAGCTATATTATTACTCCATTTTTGACATGAAATTAAGACTTTTACAAAAGAAAGATATTAAGGCCTGTGCAATTATTGTTGGCCAGAATTATTCTAAAAATTGGCAGAGAACATCATCTGCTGAATTAAAAAGCATGTTTAGCAATACAGCCATCAGGCCAGTGTATTGGGTTGCGGAAGATGAAAGAAAGATTGTTGGGTTTGCGGGATATATTCAATCGTGGATGGATTACAATATTTATCAAATATTTTGGGTAAACGTTTTGCCTGAATTACAGAAAAGAGGTATAGGCAAGCAATTGGTTTCAAAAGTAATTAATGAAATTAAAAAAGATAAAAACGCTTACCTTATTCAACTTACGGCAACTACTCCGAACTCAAAATATTATAGGAAGTATTTCAAGTTTAAAAATACGGGCCACTTTGGGCCTAAGCCGTATCATCTTATGTCGCTTTCTATAGAAAGAAGAAAGAAACAATAGAGTTTGATTTTAATAAAACTTTTCTATATAGTATCCGCATGAGTTACTTAATCCCAACCGTCATAGAGAAGTCGCAGAATGGTGAACGAGCATATGATATTTATTCGCGTCTGCTCAGAGAGAATATTGTTTTTCTCACTGGCCCTATTAATGATGAGGTGGCAAATATAGTTATTGCTCAACTTCTTTTTCTTGAATCAGAAAACCCAAAGAAAGATATCACCTTGTATATAAATTCCCCCGGTGGTCAGGTTACGGCCGGACTTGCGATTGTTGATGCGATGAATCATATCAAGCCAGCCGTTTCTACTTTGTGTATTGGTCTTGCTGCTTCTATGGGCGCTGTAATACTTTCTGCAGGGTCAAAGGGTAAGAGATTTTCTCTACCGAATGCCGAAATAATGATTCACCAACCATCGGGTGGCGCAGAAGGTAAAGCTTCTGATATTGAAATAAGCGCCAAGAGAATTGTGAAAGATAGAGAAGTTTTGAATAAAATACTAGCGAAAAACACAGGGCAGCCCCTTTCTCGGGTAGAAAAGGATGCAGACAGAGATTTCTTCATGGATGCCGAAGAAGCCAAGAAATACGGGATTATAGATAAAATACTATAATAATTGACTTCAGGCAGTGAGAGAATTTGAGAGCTTGCTCTCACAGAGCTCGAGCGAACCTGAAGCCAAACACGCAGTGTTTGACAAGATTCTTTAGTAGCGTATACTTCGGTAGTTCACTTATAAAAAATTAATTGAAACGTTAACTTTCAGACTTTCGGCTTTCAGACTTTTTCCTTCCTGCCTCTCGGTTCCGCAACACCAACATGTCACTTAAATTAGCATTCTTGCTTGCTTTGCTTGCTGCATCAGCCGGTATTGGTCTTGGGTATTTGTTGCGCCTGATTATTGCTCTCGGGAAGAAGGGTTCGATGGAGCTCGACATCAAGCAGATGGAGCTCAAGGCTCACGAAGACGCCCAAGATATTGTTTCCAAGGCCGAAACTCGCGCTGGAGAGATTATCAAGAAAGCCGAGGATATCATCAACGAACGCGAAGACCGCGCGAAGAAAAACGAAGACCGTTTAATCAAGAAGGAAGAATTTCTAGACAACAGACAGGTCGAGATAGACAAAGAAGTCGAATATGTGAAGAACAAGGTCGCAGAAATCAAAACCATTCGCGACAAAGCCGATGAATTGATTCAAAAAAAGAACGAAGAATTGGCCAAGGTGGCCGGGCTTTCACCGAAGGAGGCACGCGAAGAACTTTTGAATATTGTCGAGAAGCAGTCCGAAGAAGATATCCTTATTCGTCTGCAGAAACTTGAAACTCAAAGTGAAGAAAAGATTGAAGAGAAGGCACGCCACATCCTCGCTACCACGATTCAACGTCTTGCTTCATCAGTGGCTGGAGAAGTGATGGCCACCTCTGTTCCCCTCGCTTCGGACGAATTGAAAGGCAAGATTATTGGGAAGGAAGGCAGAAACATCAAATCTTTTGAACGCGCCACGGGGGTTGAAGTGATAGTGGATGATACACCCGGTTCTATTACTCTTTCATCTTTCGACCCTGTTCGTCGCGCTGTGGCCAAGCTTGCACTTGAAAATTTAATTTCTGATGGAAGAATTCAGCCGGCGAAGATTGAAGAGTTTGTGGAGAATGCTCATGCAGAAATAAACAAAATAATAAAAGAGAAAGGAGAAGAGTCCGCCTTTGAATGCGGAGTTTATAATCTTGATCCGAAACTCCTTGCGATTCTCGGCCGACTGCATTTCCGAACTTCTTATGGACAAAATGTTTTGGCTCACTCGATTGAAATGACTCATCTCGCTGGGATGCTCGCCGAAGAACTTGGAGCGAACGTGGCTACAGCCAAGGCTGGCGCGCTTCTGCATGATATAGGCAAAGCGCTTGACCATGAAGTTTCTGGCACCCACGTAGAAATTGGCCGTAGAATTCTTCAGAAATTTAATGTAAGCGAGGATATCATCAAAGCAATGCAAGCTCATCATGGAGAATATCCTTATGAAACTATTGAATCAATCATTGTTCAAACTGCAGACGCTATCTCTGGAGGACGACCGGGTGCGAGACGCGATACGGTTGAACATTATCTCAAACGCCTTGAGGACCTTGAGGCTATTGCTCTTTCCTTCCCCGGTGTGGAGAAGGCTTATGCTCTACAGGCAGGCCGAGAAATAAGGGTCCTCGTCACCCCCGAGAAGGTGACCGATTTAGAAGCCAAAAATATGGCCAGAGATATAGCTATTCGTATAGAAAAGGATTTAAAATATCCGGGAGAGATTAAGGTTAATGTCATCCGGGAAGCTCGAGCCATCGAGTTTGCGAGGTAATGCCCTGCCCCGAGCTTGCCGAGAAGTAGCACAAAAAAACGGCTTAGGATATAATTATATTGTCTTACACCCTTGACCGGGCGCTAGGAACTTTAGAAATAATTGACGAGAAAAAAATGAACAAGACAGACATCGCAAACGCAGTGCACGACAAACTCGGCGGCACAAAAGTGCAAGCAGAAGAAGTCGTAGACACCGTGATTGAATCTATCGTTCACACTTTGAAAAAAGGTAGTGAAGTTTCAATCGCAGGTCTCGGAATCTTCTCGACCAAAGTTCGCGCCGCACGTCAGGCACGCAATCCACGCACAGGCGAAGCCATCTCGGTTCCCTCGATGCGAGTACCGAAGTTTCGCCCGGCAAAAGCATTGAAAGATGCGGTGAAGTAGATCTAGTAGAACAAATAAAAAATCTGAAGTCTTTACCCAGCAAAGCTGGGGCCTATAACTTCAGATTTTTTATTTAGTTTACCAAAGTTTTATTTACTGACTTTCAAATTGATTTGCAATATCTTCCATTGCGGTTTTAATCTCGCCAACGGTTGATTTAATTGTAATAGGAACAACTAAACTTAGAAAAGTTCTTTTTCTAAATCCGGTGTAGACAAAAGGTGTGCTAAATTTTTCAGCAATTATTTTGTTTTGTGGGCTGAGCATGTCGTAGGCGATAATAATATGTGCTTCTCCAGGAACATTCTTTTTATTTGCCCCGGACATTATTGTGGGGATATTTTTATCATAAAGAATTCTGCATGCCTCAAGAACGGGAAATTCTACTAGCTGATCGAGGTCTTTCCGATCTGTTGGAGTAATCCCTCCTCCTTCGATAGGCTCGATTTCACTAATGGGTGTTGAGTCCATAATTTGTGCTTCTGATTCGGGGTTTTGTTTCATTTTTCTTTATTTTACATTAAATCCAATTTTCCTGTGCTTGGTTTCGGGTGGAATCATAAGTGCCCGAATAGCATCGAAGACAACCGAAAAATTTTTGTCATATTTGGCTTCGAGTTGTTTGAGTTTTTCGGCCAAGTCGGCATGAGTGGCCAGGAGTTCACGAAGTTTTACGAATGTTCTGACTATTTCAATGCTTACTTGAATGGCCCGATTACTGTGCAAAGTGTTTGCGACCATTAAAGCGCCATACTCGGTAAATACATGAGGTAAATATCTCCGGCCTCCATGTGTAGAACTTGAGATTCCAGATTGGAATCTCAAGTTGGTGGACTCTTCCGCGGTGAGTTGAAACATGAAGTCCTCTGGAAATCGATCGAGATTGCGTCTAACAGCTTTGTTTAAGTTAAACGTGGTAACACCATATAATTCTGCCAAATCACTATCCAAGAGGACTTTTTCTTCACGAACAAAAAGTATTCGTCTTTCAATCATGCGAACAGAAACGAGAGCCACATTTTTATTTTGTTTCATAGCTTTATTTTACCCTATCTCACCCCATGTTTCCCTTTTATCTTTTCAATTTCTTTTTCTTCTTCTCCTTCATTTTTCTTTCTCGCTCCTTCTCCTAATGTTTTTAATTCTTCGAATGGAAGGGAGTGCAACTCTACTACTCTCTTTTCAAGGTAAGTCTCTGTGTTAAGAGTAGGGTCTTCGAGGATTTCTGAAAGCAAAATTTCTAATATGAAACCAATGTATGGCCCGGGTTTTTCTCCGGTAAATTTCATTATCTTCTCACCATTTACCTTGAGCTGTTTGGCACTGATTGGGTCGCGCATCACTTCTTCAATCATCGAATGATATTTGCGTAGACGATACGGAGATTCTTTCGGCCTACCTGTGCCTATCCTGTCGCAGGCGCGTACGTCCATGAGGTCCCAGATGAGCTCGGGTGAGACGTTCCTGACCATCCTTCTAACCGCAGAGAGTGAAATTTCTTCAGTGTCTGAGAAGAACATGTGCCAACGTACAAGCTTGGTCACTTTCTCCACGATTTCTTTCGGAAACTTCAAATCTATCAAGATATTCTTGGCTATTTTCGAGCCCACCACTTCGTGTCCATAGAAGGTCCATTGTTCATTTTGCCACCTTTTGGTATGCGGTTTGGCTATATCATGCAGGAGTGTGGCCAGCCGAACATGGAGGGGCAAATTTTTCTTGGCCGAATGATCGAGGGAACGAAGAAGATGTTCCCACACAGTGAAAGCGTGGGCTTGATTCTGCTCAACTCCGATCCCCTTTTCAAATTCCGGGGAAATGAATTTCAAAAGTCCAAGACGAGCAGAAAGATCGAGAGCGATAGCCGGCGAATCGGACATAATTATTTTCGTGAACTCATCTCTGATGCGTTCCTTACTGATATGTTCAAGCAAACTTGCATTTTTTTGTATGGCTTCCTGAGTTTTGTGTTCGATGGAGAAATCCAAAGTGGAAGCGAAGCGCAAAGCCCGAAGCATCCGCAGGGCGTCTTCATTAAATCTTTCTTCAGGCTTGCCCACAGTGCGAATAGTTTTCTTCTCAATATCTTTTTCACCCTCATACAAGTCGATTAGTTTATTATTTTTTATATCATAGGCGAGCGCGTTCACAGTGAAATCTCTACGAGCGAGATCTTCTGCGAGAGTTTTTCCCCACACCACGGAGTCTGGTCGGCGAAAATCACTATAGACTGACTCCACGCGGAACGGAGTGACTTCGACGACTTTTAGACTTTCTGACTTTTCACTTTCATCTACGACCCCCACAGTTCCATATTCGTTTTCATAAAAAGTATGAGGAAAAAGTTTTTGGATTTGTTCTGGTGTGGCATTGGTAGTGATGTCCCAATCTTTTGGTTCTCTACCCAAGATTAAATCTCGCACACATCCACCCACGACAAAATTTTCGAATCCAGACTTCGAAAGAATTTCTGAAATATTTTTTATTGGTTTAGGAATTTCGAGTTTGTTTGTTTCTGTTTTCATATTCAGGGTGCCCAGAACTAGATTATAAATCAATTCTGGGCTACCCCGTAGTGAACTTTGTTCTACTTCGGGGTGCGGGATGGGGGAATCGGACTCCCGACTACAGTTTGGAAAACTGTCGTTTTACCACTAAACTAATCCCGCATTGGTATTCTTTCGGGGCGCCGAGAATCGAACTCGGACCACATGCTCCCAAAGCAAGTATACTACCACTATACTACGCCCCGTTTATATTCATCTTTCGGGCTGCCGGGACTCGAACCCGGGTCTCACGAACCCGAATCGTGAATAATACCTCTATAATACAGCCCGTAGGAATTTATCCTAGCATGGAGAAGGTTATTTACCAAAGAAAAATAAACTCGATTTTTTTCGTAAGATAAGATATTATCATCTAACTGCGGGTATGGTTCAGTGGTAGAACAACTGGTTGCCAATCAGTAGATGGGAGTCCGATTCTCCCTACCCGCACTGAGAAAAATATACTAATATCGATTGGTGCCCCCGCTAGGACTCGAACCTAGAACGACTGCTTCGAAGGCAGTTATGATATCCATTTCACTACGGGAGCAGTGAGTTTTGTTTATAATACGCTATTAAAAACTTTTGCCAAGCAAGAGCTTTGGTGATGAAGGCTTTTCACTATCATATTCTCAACAATCTCATCATAGATGAATATAGAAAGCACAAGACGATGTCTCTCGATGTGCTCATCGAAAAAGGATTTGAACCAAAGGACAATGAAGCCGAACGCCCGTTTGACATGTTGGCTGGCAAGACGGCTCTCCTTCTTATCCAACAACTTCCGTTAAATTATCAAAAAGTGATGCGTATGAAGTTTGTCCAAGATCTCTCGCTCGAGGAGATGTCTCTTATCACTGGTCAAACAAAGAACACTATCGCAGTGCAAATACACCGAGGCCTTGCTAAACTCAGATTATTATATAACCCAGTTTAACGGCCCTAAATAATGATGTTTTCTAACATCTCAACTCTCGCCTTTCGGTTTGTCTGATCAATTTTGACCGTGATTATGTCTAATTGCCAATCCATATTGTCCAAACGCTTTTCAAGAATGTAAGTCTGAATCGCACGAGCCAAACGTTTTAGTTTTTGTGGGTGAACGTTCTCCTCTGGCCTATAACCAGCTTCATGAATAACATTAGCAGGCAATGTTACACAAGAAACACTCTTTACCTCTACAAAACGGATAATCCCCTTCCTTTTAGCAATAATATCAAGCTCGCCCCATTTGCGTAGGTAATTCCTATCAAGAATCTCAAACCCGTGCCTTTTTAAGTAATCACAAGCGATATTTTCGCCGATATCGCCTAATTTTCTCTTTTCAGTCCGATTATCGGGTTTCGGGCTTGCCCTGAGCTTGTCGAAGGGTTTCATGAATAACATAAAGTTAAATGTTTCACGTGAAGACGCTTTATGTATATATGGCCAAGATTAAGGATGAAAAGGGCAATAATTGTTATGGACATGTCTTTAATACACAGTTTCCCCACACTTATCCACAGTTATAAAGTTTTGTGTTCTAGTAATCCCTAAAATTAAGGATTTTTTGGCACTTTTTGATTTTAGCATGAAAATTTAAAGGACAAACAAAAACCGCCGGCGGGGCGATCCGCGGCGGGTGTCCACGACCGCTTTGCGGTCGGGAAGAAAGATAAGCCCCAGAACGAACTAGTGAGGCGAAGGATAAACTCAATCGCATAATTAAAGGTGAGGATTGGTGTCCTCCACCATACATAGTTCAAACCAGGCACTCCTTTCGGGGGAGTCGTACGACTCCCAATATATATTCGTCGACGTTTGTGCGATGCACCCGCCAGATCTTGTCGCTCAAGAGGAGAAACTTTCACCAGAGGAAGCGTCTGTACATAGTATACATCTTTAAAGGACAAATAATTAAAACAAAACTGTGGATAACGAAATTATTTTGTCTCTTAAATATATGGCTCTATTTAAGGGTTAATTTGATAGGACAGTGATCTGAACCGAGAATGTTGTCAAGGATTTCCATGGATTCAATATTTTTCATCATTTCAAGTGAGGCAAAAAAGTAATCAATTCTCCAACCGACATTTCTTTCTCGAGCGAAAGTTTTCATATCCCAATATGTATAAGCCTCAGTTTTCTTCGGATTAAAATGTCTGAAAACATCTGTCCATCCATGTGAGATTAACTTATCCATCCAAGCCCGTTCGATAGGGAGGAAGCCGACATGTGTTTCATTTTCTTTTGGTCTCGCAAGGTCTATGGCTGTATGGGCCACATTCACATCTCCACAAAAGATGATATTCGGCTGTTTCTTGTGTAACTCATCTATGAATTTTAGAAAATGGTCATAAAAATCAAGTTTATAGTGCAATCTTTCTGAAGCACCGCCTCCGTTGGGAAAATAACAGTTTATAAGTGAAAAATCCTTATAATGAGCCACAATTAAACGTCCTTCTTGGTCCATTTCCTTTATTCCAAGGTCGTTGGCTACCCCAATCGGCTCTTCTCTTGAATATATAGCTACTCCGCTGTAGCCTTTCTTGAGAGTAGGGAAGTGAAAGTAGGAATAGAAACCTTTCGGCGAACGAGCTTCGTCCGGAAGTTGTTCAGGCAAAGTTTTCGTTTCTTGAATACACAAGATATCAGGATTTTCCTCGAGGATTCGGTCAAAGGCCCCTTTCTTGTGCACTGCTCGCAGACCGTTCACGTTCCAAGAGATGATAGATAGATTTTTCTTCATGTTTTAATTCTAGCACGCGCGAACTGTGGATATAAAACGGCTCGCTTTTGTTCTAAAGATGTTAAACTAAATGTAGTTATAAATATTTTAATCTAAAGAACTTTTCATGGAATCAAACAATCAATTTTCTCCAATTCCAAACCCAGTCCCCCAACCAATCATCGCCGAAGGCGGGACCTCGCCAAAGGCGATGGCTCCTTCATATACACCTACGCCCGCATCATCTCCCGCGCCTCAAATGAAACCAGAGATGAAATCTATTTCGACTGGGACGAGTAGTATGTCGAGTCCAATTTGGCTTGGAGTGGCTGTGATAATTATTCTCATCGTCGCTTATTTCTTGTGGAGTTCTTCAGGCAATAAAGTCAACAAAACAACTTTTAGTTCTGAAAATGTAGTAGTGAAAACAACCAACGTAGCTGTAGCGACTGAAGCAGAAAAGTTGCCGGCCGGATTCCTCAAATCAATTCCTGTGGAGACAACCTACATCACCGAAAGCACCACTCTGACTTATCCAGAGAGAAAAGCCGTTTTGTATTCCGTATCTTATTTCTCAACCAAACAACAACAAGAAATTTTTACCATATACGGAAATTTCTTAAAGGAAAATGGATACAAAATCACTAACACCAACAAATCGGCGAGTTATATGATGTATCAAGCAACGAAAGATAATAATGATATCACCGTGGTCATCACTCCTCAACCAGACCGAATAATGGTTCAAGTCAGCTACGTGGTGAGAGGGTAAAAAAGTAGAAAGTAATTAGTAAACAGCAAACGAAAAGTTTGATTATTAAAACAGCCCAAAATAGGGCTGTTTTAAGGCTGAATCCTGTGCACAGGAAAGATTGAATTAAGCAACATCATATCAGACACTCTTTAATCTTTTCCTTAGGTGTTAAGCCGTTAATTCCCAAATGTTCACGTTCATTGTTATACCAATCAATATAGACTTGTCTCTTTAAATCAAGATCCTCAAGGGTTTTGAATGATACTTGATTCCAGAATTCTTCTCTATCTGTCCGGTGGCTTCTTTCCACCTTGCCATTCTGAGATGGTTTGCCCGGTTGAATCAGATAATGAATGATTTTGTTTTTAAGACAAGTTTGATCAAACAAATGTTTCTTTCTTGCACCCAGGCTCTTGTATGCTCCAACATATCTATTAGTGAAGATGGAACCGTTATCTGTCTTAACCCCCAGGACTTTGAATGGGGCGTGTTTAATCACTTCATCCAGAAATCTCGAAGCATTTAATGAATGTTGTTCCGAATAAAACTTCAAGAATCTCCATCTGGTGCAGCAATCTATAGCCGTGAACTGAAAGATCCATTTATCTTTATATCTCTTCATTAAAGCCACATCTATCTCTATAAGTTCTCCAGGAACCAAACTCTTCGGTTTCCAGATATCAGTTCTAGGTATTCGTCTCTTGGTTCGTACTAACTTCTCACGTTTCAAGACTTTATGTATTCCTCTGGCACTCATCACAGTTCCTTCTTTCAAGAGTCTGAATCTAATTTTTTGAGCACAGAAATTGTGTTCACTTCTAATTTCTCGTATTCTTTGAACTATATGTATTGGAGTGGTATGAGGATGAGAGTGATGAGCTCTGGATTTCTCCTTGAGACCAGTTAATCCATTCTTGAGATAACTCCTCTTCCATCTATGCAAAGTATCTCGGCAGAACCCAGAACGTTGGCTTAACTCTGTGATTGATAAATTTCCTTCAAAATGAAGCTTGAGCCAACGTTCCCGTTCGCTGGCAATCAATATATCTGTTTTTCTTATCATCTTAACCATAGTTTTACACTGTCTGAGATGATGGTACACAATACCATTTACACTTGCTTTATTTTCAATTAGTGGTAGTTTAACAATCAGAGCGGTTCCCTTATTCAGGAGTTCAGATGACCAAATCTCAAGAGAATTGTCATGATGAAGATATTGGCAAACTTGGTCAGAATCCATTTGCTGTAGCAGATGATCCGCCGGATTCTGATCAGATTCTCAAGCAACTCATGGTCGATTACTAGAGGTTCCGTATGAACCTCTTTTTTGTTAGTATGTCTGTATATATGAAATCTTTGACCAAATTTGGAGTAGAATTTCATCACGAAGTTTTAAGGAATGGGGTAAATCTTTTCTTGTTCAAAAGGAAGGGCATGCCTATTTATATAAGGGCCACTTTTTTTGCTGGTTCGCGTTTCGATTCAATCCACGGTACGGCACATTTCTATGAACACATGCTCGTAGCTGGTACAAAAAAATTTCCCTCAAAAAATTTAATTGCAGACTATATTCAAAAAGTTGGAGGAGAATTTGGAGCGAGTACCAGTAATACAATTTTGAAATTCAATGTAGAAATACCCGAGGCTAAGGATTTGGAGACAGGAATAGAAATTATGAGAGAGTGCCTGGTCAACTCGCTTTTTGATCCCAAGACTATCGAAACCGAAAGAGGCTCGATTATTTCTGAACTTAATGCGAAAAAAACAAACCCAAACGAATATGTTTTTGAAGTATTTTCTAGAATCGCCTTTCAAGACACGGCTCTTGAGAACAGTGTTCTGGGTACAGAAGCTGAGGTTAAGACAATTAAAAAAGACGATCTTTTAAATTTTGGATCCAAGTTTATACATTCAGGCAATCTCGCTTTTGTTGCCAGTGGAGATATCAATATTGATGAATTAAAAACAGCACTCGAAAGTATTCATATTCCAGAAGGAAAAAAATTTGAAGTAGAAAACCAGATACCAACAATAAAAACCCGAAATTCAGAGATTGAATTTTACTCTGGAGTTAAACAGCTACAAGTAATTTTTGGCTGCCGTACATCCATTGAAACATTTAAGGAATATTGTGCTTTAAGAGTTTTAAACAATGTTCTTGGGGGCGGGAGGGGTTCTCGGTTGATAACCAAACTTCGTTATGAAAATGGTTTGGTATATTCAGTCTCAAGTAATATTCTTGAATCTGCTGATTGGGGAATGTTCAGAATAAGGTTATCTTGTGATAAGGATAATTTTAAACTGGCGAAGCAGTTAATTTTAGATGAATTCGATAATTTAAAACAGAACAATATTACTACAGAAGAATTGGAGAACAACAAATCTAAAATCTCGAAAGGCTCAATTCGAGATTTGCAAACATCGATTTCTTGGGTTAATAATCACGAAACAGATTCTATTTTTAACCCAGAAGCTTTAAATACTATTGAAGACCATATTAAAATGATAGAAAACCTGACGTTGGATGATATAAGTATGGTGATAAAAAAATATCTAAGAGAAGAAAACTTTTATACCGCTATTTGTGGAGATTATAAAAAGTAGAACCCCCCAGCTTACGCCAAGGGGTTCGACAATACCGCTGACCGCAGCTACTTTACGACGCCGGGGAATCAGCGTCGGAATCCTCGCTGTAGTCATCGCTGCTGACGTCATCGACGTCCGCATCGTTGGCGCTGTCGCCATCGTCTGCCATCATGATACACCTCTCGAGAGGATTGGGCAGTTTTCCACGCTTCCCTGATGTGGGGAGATCGCAGAGGGAGCAAAGATCACTCCTACTTTCAGATTATACCCGTATGGCTTTTTGTCAATATCCAACACGCGGGCCCTTTTTGTTATTTAATTTTTTCTATCTCTTTTGGTTTAATCAATTTTATATCAATAATTTGTTTAGTTTTAATATCAAGATAATCAACGACGGTATTATTCATGGCGTTAAAACCTATACGAAAAGTTTTTTCATTTTCCTTCATTAATACCCCAACACATTTATACTTATTTTTATCGGCATCAAGCGCGGTCAACTCAATCACAATATTATTTTTTTTGTTTTCTGGGCTGAATTTTGGAATAGGTTTTGCTTTCATAATTAATTAAATAATTTTTATTTCAGTAATAAACGATTTCGGTATCATATAATATTTTGGTTTTTTCTGTGGATGATTTTTAATTGGTAATGGATGTGTTTTAATGGTTTCCGGATTTTTTAATACTAAATAAGAATTTGTTGCCTTATATAAAATACCCTCGGAGTACATAATCGAACAATCCCTCTTGGGCATATTTGCAATATAAACAATATCTCGCCATACAACGGATATATTCGACCCGATTTTAATTTTCTGTAGCCCTTGAATTTCAAAGTTTTTGTTTAAAGAAGTCAGCGCATTTGCTGGAATTATTAATCCTTTAATTATTTGTTTGTTATCTTTGTTTTTAGATATTTGTTTTATGAATTCAATGGTTATGTTTTTCTTGCTTTTTCTCATATACCCATATGCTTCATGAATAGACAGTTTTGTAGGTAAATTCTTATTATAAAAATAAGATGCGTCAATGTATTTTATGTTAGATATTTTTTCCATATACTTTAATAATAAACCCGGGGAGGATGATAATCTATCCTCCCCGGTTGTGCTGTTACTTCTTGGACCCGAAGACGGAATCCCAGAAGCTTGTAGCGCGACTTCCAGATTCGTCGTCGCGACTGAACGATTGGCTGTTCTTCTCTGAGTTCCCCCGTTCGAACACGCCTGCCTCGGTGGCATCATCTTGTGCCTGGTGCTCTGCCGCCACAGCTTTGCTCGAAGAATCGCCACTGTCGCTTGAGTATTTGTTCACAGTTCTCGCCTCCTTTTCGAGCGGTTAAAGACAAGGCTGGCTGTCATCCGACTACCAGCATTATTTACATTCTATATGCAATTATAAGACAATAATTGACTTGTTTCAAGCTTGTATAAGTTGTTTTACCCATCCAGCATGCGGGCCCTTTTTGTTTGAGAATTTTATTTAATGGTTAAGTTTCGCGATTGGTTTAAGTTATATGATTACTGTACAAGTTGTTGAAATTAATGTCTATTTATATTAAAATCATTTTATGGAAAACCCCGATACATACGATGATTTTTCAATTAACAGGAAGGAGAATCCTGAATTACAAAAAAAGATTGCGGAGGCCGTTTTTCTGTCTGAGGCCTTATTAACACCTGAAGAATTAGAGAGAAAATATCCCGAGAGGGAATTACCTCCAGAAGCGATGATCACAAGAGTTGGACCCAGTCCAACAGGATTTATGCATATCGGGGGAATATATATGGCCCTTATTTCTGAAAGATTTGCCCACCAAACGGATGGTATTTATTATCTTAGAATAGAGGATACGGATAGAAAAAGAGAAGTAGATGGGGCACGAAAAGTCATCGTTGATTCACTTCACAATTTTGGACTTGACCCGGATGAGGGAGAAAAGTTTGATGGTTTAGAGCATGGAAACTATGGACCGTATTGTCAATCAGAGCGAAGGGAAGTATATGGGAGTTATATTAAGTCACTTCTTACAAGAGGTGACGCATACTTGTGTTTTTGTAGTGAGGAGGAGCTGGAAGCTATGCAAAAAATGCAGGAAACCTTAGGTGTAAGGAGAGGATATTGTGGGCCGTGGGCTAAATGGCGGGATGCATCTCAAGAAAAAGTTTTAGATGAATTATCAAGAGGAACTCCATATGTTGTCAGGTTTAGGTCCCAAGGAGACCCTAATAAAATCTTTACCCACCATGATTTACTGAAAGGCGATGTTATTTTATCAGAAAATGATTTGGATGCTGTGATAATGAAATCAGATGGTTTGCCCACATATCATCTTGCTCATGCTGTTGATGATCATCTCATGAGAACAAGCCATGTTTTAAGAGGTGACGAGTGGTTGCCTTCCGTTCCCCTTCACTACGAATTGTTTAAGACCCTAGGATTCGATCTCCCAGAATATGCTCATATATCTCCGATAAATAAATTGGATAATGGGAATAAAAGGAAACTTTCGAAGAGAAAGGATCCAGAGGCCAATGTTTCTTTCTATCAACAGAAAGGTTATCCTCCCGAGGCTGTTTTGGAATACCTTTTAAATCTTGCTAATTCTGATTTTGAAGATTGGAGAAAAGAAAATCCAAACACGAGTTATAAAGAGTTTGAACTCAAAATGAGCAGGTTGGCCAATAGTAACGGGCCATTGTTTGATGAGAGTAAATTAAGGGATACAGCAAAAGAAATTATCTCAAAAATGTCTGCGGATCAAATATTCGAAAATGTTTTAAATTGGGCAGAAATTAATGATTATCAATTTTTTACTTTATTAAATAATGACAAGGAATATTGGACCAGTATTTTTGGTATTGAAAGAGGGGGTAGTAATTCAAGAAAAGATATTTCAGCATGGTCTGATGTGCGTGGATTTTACGAATTCTTTGATAAAGGAAAATATCAACTGCCAAATTGGGGGAATTTCGTCTCAATTTTTAACACCAAAGAAATAAAAGAGATTTTTAGTGAATACCTTGCCATTTATGATGAGAACGATTCCAAGGTGGAATGGTTAGAGAAAATTAGACAATTATGTATCAAATATAATTTGGCGCCAAATTTAAAAACATACAAAGCAGACAAAACTAATTTTAGAGGCCATATAGGAGATCTTACTCAGTGTATACGCTTTGCAATTACTGGAAGAACTCAATCGCCTGATATTTTTGAGATAATAAAAATATTAGGCAAAAGTGAGGTTTTTCGAAGACTTGCATAAACGACAAACAGAATGGACAGCTTGTTTTTTAAGAAAAAAGAGGTTGCCGAATCTTTAAAAAGACTTTCTAAAAACATTATTTCATATTATGTTGATTATAAACTAATGTCTAAGAATGCCATTCATGAACTCAACACAAAGACAAAGAATAGGCAATTTCAAAATAATATTATTGGCGCGTTCACACTGAGCACTTGTTTGCGGCAAGAAATTTATTCATTTGGTTCCAAAAAAAGTGTTGATGATGAAAATTATTACGCATGTTTGAGTGGAAAATTAGCACTAAGAAGATTAATTACTATTGCCTGCGGTCTTCACTCAGAAATTATTGGTGAGAAAGAAATATTTTTACAATTAGGTAATTCAATACTTTTTGCTTACGATCAGTCATTAATATCAAAGATGTTATGTAGCGATTTATTGAATATCTTATATATTGCGGATGAATTAAAGAAGAAATTTAGTATACAAACAGATGAGAACTACTCAACTGTCGGTGTTTCAATTATGGCAGGTTTTGCAAATTCTAATTCAACGTTATGTATTATTGGTTCTGGATATATGGCTCATGTTTTTATTAAGAATTTCAAATCAATAGAGTATAAGAAAATAATATGGATTAGTCGGGACATAGACAGGCTTAAAAAAATAGTCGGTATTACAGGTGTTGACAAAGATAAAGTAGTTTACGTAGAAACAAAAGATGCAATTAAATATATACAAGAAGCGGATCTAATTTTTGCAGCTACAAATAATACTGATACCCCATATCGCCGTATGCTTTTCCCCAAAGCAAAAGCTATTATTGATGTTTCCTACCCGTCGCTTTTTTCTGAAGGTTGTAACTCAAATTTTATTTCTATTCAAAACACATTTTTTGAAAAATTGATTAGTAAGCCGGTAGACAAAATATCAATACTCAAGGTTGAAAAGGCGATTGATAAGTTACTAAAAATTATATGAAAAAAGTGACCGATGCAAAGATTGTTGACCTTGTTGTAGATATGGTTCCCAAGACCAAGATAATTTTTATCACTGCCCAATACGGGAAGTCAACAAGTGATGTTGATATCTATTGTGTTGCTGACGTTAGAAAATCATATGTTCACATTTTTTTAAAAAATGATCGTTTGTATGAAATTTTTATTGATAGCATCAAAAATCTTAAGAAAAAAGCAAAAAATAAAGATGAGATAACTTTTTCATTTTTGCATAGAATGAGGTTGGTTTATGGTGACAAAACCGTTCATAATAATTTCAAGAATTTATTCCCAACAAGATATTCTATGCCCGAATACAGACTCCAGAAGTTAATATATCGAATTAAAGTTATTAGTTCGAAATATACTTCCTCAAAAAATGATTTGTTGAGGAATTTTTTCCTAGGACAGCTTATTCAATATTTTATAATGTTGGAGTTTCATCTGAATGGTATATGGCCAGCAAGTCCTAAGAAATGGCTGGAACAACTTAGTCAAATGAATACGGCAACCTCTAAACAGTTAATAAGTTTGATTGCAAATAAAAACACAAATGTTGGCTCCCTTATATTAGAATACACCAAGAATTTTAAGGGGCTAGATTTGGAATATTTTACAACCAATCAAACATTAATTGTGTAATTATCGGTTCTTTCCCTGTTTTAGATCTTGTGGATACCCACAACTTTTTTAAAGAGAATACTATATAATAGAGAATAGTAATTCTTTAATTTTCTTAAACTAATGAAAAAAGAGCGTTGTGGGGTTACCACAACGCTCCGTGTTTCGCGCGAATGGATATCGCAGAAACTATGCAAATCAATCCAATCTTACTGGCAAACGGTTTTTTCGAGAGCAAGTTTGAGCATGAACTCGCGCTGACCCTGATGTGCTTCCATGATCGAGCACCGAAGACCACCGTACTTCCTCTCGAGATCCCTCGTCTTGTACAGCATGAGAATGTACAGGACGTCGTACTTGCTGGGATATCCGGGCACGAACCCGGTGCGATCATCAATGGTGAATCCCTCGCACTTCTGACCCTGAAGGCTTTGGAATCCGCACCCGTGACCAACTCCAACGAAATGGAGCAGTTCATGGCGGAAACTTCCCGGATTCTTGCGCCAATCGTCGAGAGACATGGATACGACTAGACCTGCCCCAAGCTCTCCATTCCCTAGATAACTTACTCCACCTTGAGCTGGGATAGGAGCAATCTTTGAGGAGATGTATACATTCACGCCGTCTGTCGTCGTGACCTCGCTCTGATTTCCAGCACGAAGGTATTGACTACCGAAGTACTGGTTCAGAACGTCTGCAGCTGACCATGCCAGTGCCGAATCGGTCGGAGCGAATTGAGCATCGCCCAAATCGTTTCGGAGCGCATACGGCTGTGGGAGGGTCTTGTGAGTGGCGTTGTTGTAATACCACACACCATTCACAAGTTGACGAGGGTAGAACGATGAACCATCACTCCCCGCAATGTACGCCAAGCTGATGTCGAACGGTAGCCTTACGCCGGCATACACGCCCGAAGGAATGGTCATGCCGAGAGGCTCAACAACGAGTACAAGAGTCTTCGTCATGTCCGCCTTCCGGATGGTTCCGTCGCACTTCCTCGCCGTGTACAACCGACTCGTCCCAGGCATCGCGTCAACAATGCACGAAACAGAATCGGTATTCGCAAGCGCGGTCGGAAGAGTGAAACTTCCGTCCGATGACGTCACATCAACACTTGCAGTGTCGGCACCCTTGAAAAGAGTGACACGTACACTCTTCGGTGTAGCCCAATCATTTGCCAGGTCGACAATCATTACTCGACCATTCACAACTGACTGTGGTACAGGAACGGGCTTGCAGTCACTCTTGGTATCTCCGCTCTTTACCGAATGTACCGTAGCACAAACAGTATAGAGTCCGGGCATCGCGGGTACTGTGCCACACGTAGCTGGGTTGCCATTCACCGTGCAGTCAGTCGTAACGCTTCCAACGTTTGAGGAAGCTTGGACTGAAATCACGATCAGAGGCATCGGGTATGCCTGCGTCACAGACGCCGACACATTCACCGAAAGCGTTTCTTGCACCGGCGGGGGCGGAGGATTTCCATTCCCCGTCGGAGAACTGCCACACGCTGTGGCAATGAAAGAGATCACGGCCGCGCAAACGGCCGTGGCGAAACCACGGATGATGCGCGACATTGAAACCTCCTGCCTGACGAATCAGGACTTTTAGATTGGATGATTACAAAGAACTGTTCAGTCGAACAGCTCTTCATAGAGGAGTCATTCGACTCAGGCGCTTTCGCACCTCTTACGTCCACCATACACCCAAACCATAAATTTGTCAAGTGTCAAGTCCATCTTCCCTGTGTATAGCTTTTTAGTCGGAAATCATGCCTAAGAGACATATTTACTCAATCATTGTGGATACCCACAACTTTTTTAAAGAGAATACTATATAATAGAGAATAGTAATTCTTTAATTTTCTTAACAATGAAAAAACAAATTTTATTTAAAAGCTTTATTCTCTTGTTTGTTGCAAGCATTACTCTTTTCAGTTCTCAAAAAGTTGAAGCGTATCAGATGGAATTTTTTGCCAGTGATGGGATGGGGGGTAATACATCGATAACATCGAACACCCTTGACGCTGTGGCTCCAACCTTAACAACAACTTCCTCTTCTATCACATTGTATGTTGAGGGAGGGCCATTAGACGGGACACCATACCTTCTAAAATCATCGAGTCCAGCAACAGCATATAGTGGTACAACTGCTTTTCCTATAGATTCAGGATTTGACAACCAATATATCACTGGTCTTACGCCCGGTGATTACACGTTTCGTGCACGTCTATCAAACACCCAAGATGGCGGGACAACATATCTTTATGCAGAAATTCCTGTTCGTGTCGTAGCCACATCCGCCACAGTGAATGTTTCTCTAAACTCATGCCCAACTGGTACTACGTACGGTTCGAGTACAGGGAACAATGGGACACAGCCGGGAGGAACCTTCACCTTTACTCCAGCATCAAATGGAACTCAAGTTACCATAAGTGTAACAACTCCGGTTGATTATGTATTTGATTGGACGACGCCGAGTTCACAAATAGCTTATCAAGGAGGTTCCTATAATTTTACAGGGCTATGTAGACAACAAACACCGCCTGTAACTGCTGACATAAAAGCCAATGGTTCTGACGACCCAATTACTATTACTTCTGGACAATCAGCCTCGCTTACTTGGTCATCAACAAATGTAAGATCTTGTTCGAGTGCGGATTTTTCAACTGGGAATGTCACTTCTAATTCAACAGGAGTATCTGTATCACCCACAGCAACGAAGACTTACAACCTAACTTGTACATCTAATGATGGGCGAACTGGAATAGATAGCGTAACCGTGAATGTTGTCTCCGCTCCAGCTCCAACGGTCACAGTTACCGCTAGCCCAGCTTCAATAAGTTCTGGGGGTTCTTCTACAGTCTCGTGGTCTTCAACGAATGCCACCTCTTGTGCTTCTAATTGGTGGAGTGGTTCCTCATCTACTTCCGGCTCGGTAACTGTTTCACCTTCTGTGACAACGAATTATACGAAAACCTGTTCAAACGCTTCCGGAAGCAACACTGGTTCTGCCACGGTTTCTGTCACTCCTGGTGCTTCGGCTAACCTGACAGCAAATCCAACTACCATGACGAAGGGTAACGGTACCATTCTGAACTGGACGAGTACCAATACGAGCTCGTGTAGTGGAGTCGGCTTCAATACTAGCGGAGCCACTTCGAATACAGTGTCTTGGTACTATTGGATTGCCCCAACTCAAACCACTACTTATACCTTGAATTGTATTTCAAGTGTCGGCGGCCCAAATCCATCATCAAGTGCGACAGTGACGGTGACTGCTCCGACTGTAGCTACGATCATACTTTATGCTGGTTTGGCTCAAGGTGGGGGAACTGTTAATCCTGGAAATTTTAGCAATACTGGTCAAACCCCGACTCCTATATATGTGACCCCGAATCCTACGAACGGTACGACTTACACTGTGACTCCTTATAATGTTTCAGGATACACAGCGTCTGTTGAAGATGGTCAGACAGGAGTACCTGGAGCTTCGGCCTTGCTGTTCCCCGGGGATTCCAAGTATTTCTCAGTGATTTACACTTCATCCTTCAATTATTCTCTCTCGAATTCTGGAGCAACCACAGTGCCGAAGGGTGGTTCAGGACAAAATACCATCACTGAAACACTCGTGAGTGGAACTTCTCAACCAGTCACCCTCGCTGTTTCTGGTGTTCCGGCCGGAGTTTCTGCCACACTTTCTACATGTTCTCCTGTGAATCCAACATGTACTTCGGTCATCACGTTTACAGTTCCTGCGAATACTCCAGCTGGGGATTACAACGTCACCGTGACCGGCAGTCCTTTGTCCAAAACAACGAATCTTACTCTTCGTGTAGTGAACAATCCTGCTATTACTTCTACTTGCGTGGCCTCACCTTCCTCGGCCCTTGTTGGCCAAACGGTGACTTGGACAGCGAATGCTTCAGGTGGAACCCCGCCCTATACCTATAGTTGGTCTGGTTCAGGAATTCCTACAGATCCCGCACCAAGTTCAGCCTCATTTGGTATCACTTACTCAACTATTGGACAGAAAACTGCTCAAGTCGTAGTGACCGACTCACTCTCGTCTACTGGTTCGTGCCCAGCCCCCGGTGGTACAGTTCAAATCAACTTCAACCCACAGTTCAAGGAGTTTTAAGGAATTATTAAATTAGGTCAATCAGAAACCCCGCCGAAAGCGGGGTTTCTGATATACTTAAACCAATGGCAAAACAAATTTTGGTGGCCAATTGGAAAAATTATCCTGATTCACTTGTGCGGGTAGGGGAAATTCTCGATGGGTTGGCAAAGAACTCAGGAATTTTCAAAAAAGTTTCTACTTTCATTGCACCACCGCTCGCGTATTTTGAATCTATTAGTAAACGTACGAAGAGTTTCGCTCATCTGGCTTCTCAAGATATCTTTATTAAGAAGGGAACTATCACTGGAGCAATTGGTCTAGATATTTTAAAAAGTTTCGGTGTTCGACTCTCTATCATCGGACACAGTGAACGTCGAGCGCTTGGTGAAACGAACGAAATAGTCGCGGAGAAAATAAAAGTTGCTTTGAAAGAAAATATTATTCCGCTTCTGTGTGTTGGTGAGAGCGAACGAGATAGAGAAGGGGAATATTTGGAATTTATCCGACATGAAATTCGCCTCTCACTCTCTGGAGTGAAGAAAAAGGATTCAGCGAAGAAACTTGTCATAGCTTATGAACCGATTTGGGCCATAAGCACGAAAGCTAAGGGGGTGATAGAGCCCGATGACCTGGCTCAAATGGTAATTTTCATCAGGAAAGTTTTGACTGATTTGTATGGACGTGAGACAGCAGACAAGATTTCTATTCTCTACGGAGGTTCGATTGACCAGAACAATGTTGAAGCTCATATACGAACAGGAGTGAATGGATTCCTGGTTGGGCGAGCTTCTCTTGATTCAAAAAAGTTCGTGGAGATAGCCAAATCTCTAATTAAGAAATAATGGATTTCAACACCATACTTGAAGCAGGAAATCTGGAAGGCAAGAGAGTTCTTGTACGAGTAGATTGGAATGTGCCTATAGAAAACGGTGTGGTTATGGACGATTTTCGTATCAAGAAGTCTCTGCCCACGATTGAATATTTGCAGAAAGCCGGTGCGAAGATTGTTTTGATTAGTCATCATGATACGGAGAACGAAACCCTTAAAACCGTTTTTGAATATGTGAAAAACCTTTTGCCCATAACCTTTGTTGAACCAAGTAATTTAATGTTGCTAGAAAATTTGTTCCTAAACGAAGGAGAAAAACAAAACTCTAGAGATTTCGCGGTCAAACTGGCTTCAAAAGCGGACATCTTTGTGAACGAAGCCTTCTCAGAATCACATCGTGAGTATGCTTCTATCATTGGGCTACCGAAGCTTCTGCCTTCCTACGCCGGTCTGCAGTTTTATGAAGAAGTGAAACAGCTCTCAAATGCGTTTTACCCCAAGCACCCATTTCTTTTTGTCCTCGGAGGGGCAAAATTTGAAACGAAGCTTCCCATTTTGGATAAATTTTTAAATATTGCGGACAATATTTTCGTCGGGGGCGCACTGGCGAATGACTTTTTCAAAGAAGAAGGGCAGGATGTTGGTTCCTCGCTTGTTTCAGAAGGGGATTTTAATCTGAAAGAGAAGCTTCATCCACCGACTGGCGGAGGGAAAATTATTTTGCCCACGGATACGATTCTCGAAGGTACAAGGATTGTGGATGCGGGACCGAAAACCATAGAAAGTCTAAAGTCAAAAGTTGAAAGTGCGAAGTTTATCTTGTGGAATGGCCCCCTCGGTGAATTTGAAAAGGGTTTCAAAACCTCTACCCTTGAATTGGCGAAGTTAATTGCTGATTCAAGCGCCGAAACCATTGTTGGTGGGGGAGACACACTTTCGGCCATCAAAGAATTAAATCTACTTGATAAATTTAGTTTTGTTTCTACGGGAGGAGGAGCAATGCTTGATTTTCTAGCCCTAGGAACCCTGCCGGGGATAGAAGCCCTTAAGAGGAAATAGTTTTTAATTTGGTCTTTGTCATATAGTTAATTTGACATTATGTAATTTTTCTTTATAGTTGTTATAGATTTTGTTGGGCCAGATTGTCTCCACCGAATATCTTCCAAAGGAGTAGACAAGTGTCAACCTTCCCGAAATGCCCCAATTGTGGTAACACAGATGATGGCGACAGCATTTGGACCTGTCGCGATTGCGGTTTGGTTCATTGCAAGGAATGTGATCCTCCTAATGGGTCATGCCCTTCTTGTGGTGGTTCTTGCAAGGAAGCTGGAACTATCGACAGTTCGAGTGGCCAGGATGAAGATGACGATGTTAGTGGATTCTCATCATGCCCAAATTGTGGCAAGAACGACGATGGTGATAGTATCTGGAAATGTGGACATTGTGGCCTTGTCCACTGCAAAGACTGCGACCCAGATGATGGAGGATGTCCGTCTTGTGGTAGCAATGATGTAAGCATTATTGGACATATCGACAGCTAAAATAATTCAGAGACACCAAGTCAGGTTCCCTTGCCAAAATGCGGGGGAATTTTTATTTTGTATAAAGATAAAGAGTTTTTGCCAATTGATCGTTGTTAGTTTCTATCGAAATTGTTTCTATTGGTTTCCAATTTGGGAATTGATAATCGCAAGAAACGATTCGTGTCCCTATCCCGCATTCATTTTTTATTTTGGATTTCATCTTTTTCATTAAAGGAGAAGAAAGGTAACAATAAATATGGGTTGCTTGTGACAGATTTGAATTTAAGATGTTTCCAAATTTAATTTGTACAGGAATCCTGCATGTATGAATTTTTGCACTGAGAAACGGCAAGATTCCAAATTCAATACCTACAGCATTAATCCCCGGCACATGTCTAACGGCTTCAATCAGTATTCGTGCATCCCCACATCCTAAATCATATAAAACACTTTCTTTAGATAAATTTAATAATTTAATTATTTTTGTCAGAGCTCTTTTCCTAGTTGATACAAACGGAACATTTATAAACATTTGGTCTCTTAGAATAATTACAAAAATAATAGTGAAAGCTATGATTACAAACAAAAAACCAATAATTATCAAAAAAAGTAAATTCATAAATATTTCTGTGTCAACTTATGTGTTTTCGGATTTTGTCTCCGATTTCTTTCATTTTCTCAAGACTTTCGTATTTGGTTGGAGGAGAAAAATGTATCTCATCATTCGGATAGCGCGGAATTAAATGTATATGAAAATGAAGGACATCCATTCCCCAAATAACCAAGGCAATCGGGTCAGCTTCCAGAGCATTTTTTAATGGTTGCATTAGATGCTTTGCTCTCAAAAACATATCTTTTATTAAATTGTCTGGTACATCCGGCATCCTTTCATAATGCTCTTTAGGTATTAAGAGAAGGTCACCACAAACTTGTGGACTAATGTCTAGAAAGGCCAGCATTTCATCATCCTCATAAACAATTTCAGCCGAAATTTCTTTTTTTATAATCTTACAAAAAATACAATTTGGATCAGTCATATTATTTTAATACGATTGATAATTAACTAATTTTCCTGCCGAATCAAAGAGAGAAATTATTTCATAATCCTTGGCCCACAACTCCCATTTCTGCCCAAGGAAAATTCTCCACTCCGAGCCCGAGAAGTCTGGATCGTTCTGATGATAGGCAAGACATCCAGGATAGCTGAAATGTGATTTGATAAATGCGACGCACGAACTGGATAGGGTACTGTTCCCGTCCACACATCCGGTGCATGAATTTCCCTGACTGTCGGTGAGACGACCTTGAGTATCCACGGTGTTGAACTTGGGAGTATGGCAACTCGACATGCCGGAGATATAGTCTCTACAACCAGTGTCCAAGTTTTCTATCCCAGGCTCGTTGCGAGGTTGAACACAATTTGTTTGAAGTGAGGGGGTGAAGGAATAGTTGTCCAACTTTTCAATATATCCAGTGCAGATATTTTCTTTGAAACTCACAATTTTGTAAGGAATATTTATTCCCATCTGTCCTGTAGTAATGATGGCTGATTCATTCGGTTTGAGCACAATGTTTTGCATATTGTTTGCTCCGTTTGGAGAAAGGATATAGGTACCTTGTGGGATAGAGACTGCCTCCGAAGGGAAGTATTGCAGAGAACTCCCAACGTTGTAAGCTCTTTGTCCTTTGCCGTTTTGAAGTTTCCAACCAGTGATAATAATATGTTTTGAATCACCGTTGGACAGGCTGATGTATTCATCATCCGGTTGGAAAGAATAAGGCCCGTTGCCCATACTCAAAGATATTGAATTGGCAAAGATAGAATCTTTCGTAATGTTTGTGTTGGCTCCGCCTGAATTGTTTGAATTAAAAGGTTGGTTGAAAGAACCGAAATTTCCTCCAAAGAGTGAGGGTAAACTAGGCGTTGGACCGGGTGGAGTCTTCGGCAGAATGAAGAGTATTAAGATTGCCACGAGGCCCAAGGCCATGACGAGACCCTCAATAAACCCCGATTGATGTTGCTTTTTCATATATTCATCATAATACAATAAGGGCGAATTCGCATGCTAAACTAGGTCGATGACCTTTCCTGAAATTTTTGAAGTTTTGCTTGAAGAACGAGGACTAGTAGGTGATTCTCGAGAAGAATTTCTGCATCCTGATTATGGGAAACTCCACCATCCCTTGCTTTTGCCGGATATGGAGAAAGCTCGAGACAAAGTGATTGAAGTCATGGGTCGAAATGAGCACATTGTGGTTTTTTCTGACTACGATGCGGATGGAATTCCCGGAGCAGTAGTGCTCTCGGACTTTTTCCATCGGGCGAAATATGAAAATGTTTCATTTTATATTCCACATCGACACGATGAAGGCTTCGGTTTGAACATGGAAGCAGTGGATGAGATGGCCGAACGTGGAGCGAAGCTTATCATCACCGTGGATTGTGGAACCGCGGATATAAAGGAGGTGGCGAAGGCAAACAAAAAAGGCATGGAGGTGATTATCACAGATCATCACGAGAGTTCAAAATTACCCAAAGCGTATGCGATAGTCAACCCAAAGAGAAAAGATAGTACTTATCCTTTCAATCCGCCAGCCGGCGGACTTTGTGGAGCGGCCTTAGCTTACAAACTAGTTCAAGCAATTCTTATGAAAGAAGAATCCGCCAGTTGGCGGATTGGGATTAAAACAGGACAAGAGAAGTGGTCGCTCGACATGGTGGGTATCGCCACACTTTCAGACATGGTTCCTCTCGTCGGGGAGAATAGAATTTTGGCCAAGTTCGGTTTGGATGTTTTGCGCAAATCCCCGCGCCCCGGACTTTCAGCTCTCTTCAATAAACTCAAGATTGAACAAAGATTTTTGACCGAGGATGATGTCACTTTCATGATTACTCCGCGCATCAATGCTGCGTCGAGAATGGGTAAACCCGAAGATGCGTTCAAACTTCTTTCGACTACAAATATGTTGGAAGCCGTAAGACTGGCCGAACATTTGGAAAAAATAAACAATGAACGCAAAGGCACGGTCGCTGCACTTGTGAAGGAGGCGAAGAAACACCTCGAGGCTCGCGAAAAGATAAATTCGGTGATTGTGGTGGGGAATCCGGAGTGGAGGCCATCACTCCTCGGCCTTGTAGCCAACTCTCTCGTCGAAGAATATATGCGACCGGCGTTTGTGTGGGGAAGAGATGGAGATAATGTGCTCAAGGGTTCGTGTCGTTCATACAATGGATACAATTTGTTCGATTTGATGAACGGAGCAAAGGATTCGTTTCTAGAATTTGGTGGACATGCTGGTGCGGGAGGATTTTCTGTGACCCTTGAGCAGATTACAAAGCTTGAAGAAAAACTTTCGGAAATGGTCGGGAAACACTCGGTGTCAAAGGATGCCCAGACACCGAGTGTTGAGGAGACCACGAAAAAAATTCAGATTTCACTTTCAGACATCGGAGAAGATTTGTGGAAAACCGTAGAACAATTCGCTCCATTCGGTATGGGGAATCAGAAACCAATTTTCAATATCAAGAATGCAGAAATCAAACAAGTTCGACAATTCGGCAAAGAAAATAATCATTTAGAGATTGTATTTAAAAGTGGAGCAAAGGATATAAAAGCCATCTCCTTCTTCTCTTCTCCTACTTCCTACTCCTTTCTCCCTACTCCAGGAATCTCCTGCACTCTCACCGCCTGTCTCGAGAAATCCTATTTCCGCAATCGTCCAGAAGTCCGTCTTCGAATCGTTGATATTATTGAACAATGATAACAATTTTTACTGACGGTACGTTGAGATTTTATTCGAAGTCTTCTTTTGAGAGTTTGGATTGACGCAAGACTGAATGAAAAGTTCCCATTGGGATTTCTTTTTTATTTGCGGGGATGATAACCACAAATCGTTTGGATTTAGAAACTAATTTTAGATGGCTACCTTTTTGAGAAACTATTGCAAACCCATTTGCTTCCAAAACTTTAACAATTTTTTTGGAAGAGTGGAGCCTAGGCATACTGAAGCGAGGTGCTTCGAATGACTGGATTTGTAACCCTAGTTACTTTATTTGTTTGAGTGTTTTCAAGATACAATTCAAGAGCTTCTCTTATATTCGCCAGAGCTGATTTCTGTGTCCTACCAAAACTTGAGATATCAATATTAAGACACTGGGCAACAAAATGTCTCCCTTCTTTCCAAATCACGATTTGTAGATTAACTTTTCTCATGTTTTTATATTATCACATGCTGACCCATGCTACAATTCTATCAATGATAACAATTTTTACTGATGGGTCGTCGAAAGGGAATCCGGGGCCGGGAGGATGGGGAGCGGTAGTTAGTTATGAGAAGACAGTAAACAGTACACAGCAAGAATGGATTACAGAGCTCGGAGGAAGAGAAAATCATACTACAAACAATCGTATGGAATTAACCGCAGCGATTAAGGCTCTCGAATCTTTATCTGTGGGAGTTGAAGTTACTCTTTATTCTGATGCGACATATGTGGTGAAGGGGATGACCGAATGGATACACGGGTGGATGAAAAACAATTGGCGCACGAGTGCGAAGAAAGCCGTCGAGAACCAAGATTTGTGGATGGATTTGTATCAGGCGAGTGTGGACAAAAAAATTCATTGGAAACTTATTGCTGGCCATGCAGGTATTCAAGCGAACGAAAGGTGTGATGAGATAGCCACTTCTTTCGCGGACTCCGCGCCGACTCATTTGTATAATGGTGCGAAGCATGGATATAAAATTTCTCTTAGAGCATAGGCATCTAAATATTTTTGTTTTCATCTGGAGTTTTATCTTTGGTATACTCGTCGCATCAATTGTTCATATTCAACCGCTTTTCGCCCTTTTAATTTTTGTTGTTGTCCTCGGAATATTTGCGGGTGAGAAAATTTTGCATAATGAAATATCGAAAGCGATTCTAATTATTATTTTGTCTTTGTTCGCGTTCGGTTTAGGAATTTTGAGGTTTGACATAAAGGATTTCCATCTCTCGGAGACGCCAGTATTCACCGGAGTGATAGTGAGCGAACCTGAAATCAGAGAGAAAAATATGCGTTTTGTTTTCCAATCAGACAATGGAGAGAAAGTTTTGGTCAGCACCAATCTTTATTCTGATATTAGATATGGAGACAAAATTAAAATTGATGGGAAATTAGAAAAACCAGGAATTATTGCAGAAAGTGATTCGGGTCGAGAGTTTGACTACGGCGCGTATTTATCCAAGGACGATATTTACTACACGATGAATTTTGCTCAAGTGAATGTGATTTCTCATGATAATGGTAATCCGATTAAAGCCATGCTTCTAAAAATTAAAGAAAGTTTTATAAACAAAATGAAAAGTATTTTTTCTGAACCACAAGCCTCGCTCCTCGCGGGATTGTTGGTATCAGGCAAACAAGCTTTACCTACTTCAATTCTCGATGAATTCAAGCGAGCGGGCGTGGTGCACATCGTGGTACTCTCGGGCTACAACATTATGATTGTGGCTGAATTTTTCAAAGATATTTTAAGTTTTCTTTCTCTGCGTATCGCTTCGAGTGTTTCAATCTTTGGTATTATTCTTTTCGTTCTTATGACCGGAGCTTCGGCTACGGTGGTGCGCGCGGCCATCATGGCTCTCATTGCTGTCTCAGGCAAAATGTTTGGTCGAAGTTATTCGGCTCCACGTGCATTACTCGTTGCTGGATTCTTTATGCTCATAGAAAATCCAAAAATTTTAATTTTCGACCCATCTTTCCAACTCAGCATGCTCGCCACTATTGCGATGATTTATGCAGTACCTATCGTAGATAGGTATCTGTCCCGCGGAGCCTTGGCGAAGTGGGATAAATTCCGAGAAATTTTATCCGCCACCATTTCTACTCAAATCTTCGTTTTACCTTTTCTCTTGTATTCGATGGGGAACATTTCTGTTGTTTCTTTGTTTTCGAATATTCTGATTCTCGCATTCGTGCCTTACACCATGCTCGTAGGTTTCATCGCGACCACTCTCGCATATATGAGTTCTGTTCTTGCATTTCCATTTACTTATATCTCGCATCTTCTACTCTCTTGGATTCTCTTCGTTGCCAACACTCTCGGCAACCTTTCGTTGGCCAGTATAAACGTTTCATCGTTCCCACTTTGGGGAATGATGGTGGTATATATTATTTATTTGGTTACTTTGAGACGTTTAAGCCCACCTGTGCGGTCAGGAAATTCTCTTCAATCTTTCCCCAATTCAAATTAGCGAAGAAATCTTCAACATAATTTTTCTTTCCACTCGGTAGATAATCGGCGACGTATGAATGTTCCCACATATCGAGGGCGAGAAGTGGAACGCAGGCGGAGAGTTGCCCCAAATGCTGTTCATCAACCCAATTCTGTAAAAGTTGTTTCGATGTAGGGTCCCACACAAGCATGGCCCAACCCACTCCGCGCGTGAGAGCGAGGGCTTTAAATTTTTCCAAATCAAATCCTGCTTGAATCAAAGGACTTTCCGGTGAGAGTGGTTGTGGTCCGTTTTCGAAATGCGAGAAGTAAAGTTCGTGATTTCTCATACCATTAAATTCAAATGGGAAACGGCGATCATATTGTCCTGTGGCAAGTATCTCATTCGCATTCTTCACATATCCAGCATAGAGCTTCAAATGTTCCTCAATAGTTTTGGCTGATATTCCTTTTAATGTTGGAATATTAAATTTTTGTTCTGTGAATGTTTTCATAAGACCAATTATACTATGTTTATGAATTTTATAAGAAAGAACTGGCGAGAGGTTGTTTTGGGTGTTTTGTTGTTCGCAAACATAATTGTTTGGATAACAATTTATGAGAAACGACCGAGCGATATTCTCCGGGTTTATTTTCTGGATGTTGGGCAGGGTGATTCTATATTTATTGATTCTCCAACCCACGGTCGACTGCTCCTCGACGGTGGGCCGAATTCAAAGGTGCTCACGGAGCTTGGGAAAATTTTACCTTTCGGTGATAGACGGATAGATGTGGTTATAGAATCGCATCCAGATGCAGACCATATTGGCGGTTTGGTGGATGTGCTTAACAGATATGATGTTGGAACATTTCTAGAACCAGGAGTGAAGTCTCCAAACAATGTGCATCTGGTTTTAGAAAAAGAAATTAAAGATAAAAATATTCCCAATATTCTCGCACGTCGAGGAATGATTGTTGATTTTGGAGACGGAGCACGTCTTGAAATTTTATTTCCGAATCGAGATGTCACCAATTGGGAAACGAATGATGCATCAATCGTGGCCAAATTAATTTATGGAGATGAAAGTTTTTTGCTTACCGGTGATTCTCCAAAATATGCAGAATATCTTCTTCTCGCACTTGACCCCTCTGATTTAAAAAGTAGTGTGCTCAAAGTTGGGCATCATGGTTCGCAAACTTCTACTTCAATTCCTTATGCCTCTGCTGTCGGTCCCGAGTACGCAATAATATCCGCAGGCTTGAATAATAGATACGGTCACCCACACAAAGAAGTTTTAGATATTTTAAATAAAGTTGGTGCGAAAATCCTCTCAACTATTGATTTGGGAACAATTGAGTTTGAAACAAACGGAATGAGTTTAAAACTTAAATAATCTAACTTGCTGGGTAAAACCTAATAATCAGTTTTGGCAGATTTGCAATATTTGAAAGGGAAGGTAGTATTAGAGAATATAAATTAGCCAAAATATATGTCTGAATATCTTGATCAATTGGTGGAAAAAGAACAAGCGGAGGATATGATGAACCAAAAGCAAAGAAAAATGTCTGGTGAAAGAGAAGGTCTTTACCGTCGAATTGAAGACCCAGAACTAATTAAGGATTGTGACTTAAGAGAGGTTTGGGAACGTGATGGAAACGATTTGCGAATAACAGGAAGAATTAGAGGACATGAAGTTAGACTATTCAGTGTTAGTGGTCTCGAGCCTACCTCTGGAGAAATTGATGGTAAGCAGCTAGCAATTGAGGATGTAAGGATGCTTTTGGAAAAATATAAAGACATCGCGCGTCTTCAAACATTAGATGCTAAGCAATCAGAAGATTTGGAATCTGATTCGGGTAAGGCAGCAATGCTTGCCGCTGAACTGCTTAAATAATCCCAGCTTTTTTCAAGACTGAATGCGCACCGCGTTTGTTGATAGTTTTAATCGCTTTGGTTGAGAGAGTGAGAGTGATGGTTTTCTTTAATTCAGGTACATAAATTCGCTTTTTCTGAAGGTTTGGATACTTGCGAACCATACCTGTAGGATTGAATTGGGTAGCACGAGTTCGGTTGGAGTAGCCTCCACCCATGATTGATCCCTTTTTGTTGACTGGACAAATTCTGGCCATATATTTATAGGGGTTTATCGTAGCACACATGCTATAATTCGTCTATGGTTCCGAAGTCCGTAAGGGGAGTCCTTGCGGAATCACTTGCATTCAAGTTAATCTTAAGATAAACTTGGAATATGAAAATAAAGACACCAATTGTAGGACTTAAAGAGCTTCGAGAGAATATGGGGAGTTACATTTCTGCTGTAGAAAAAGGTAGAACTTTCTTAGTTTTGCGAAAATCAAAACCTATTTTTAGAATGAATCCTGTGGACGAGTGGGGTGATGAAGGCACATGGAAGACTCTTATAGATTTCAGAGAAATACACCCTGATGGAATCCCAGCAACTGAACTATTGAAATACCTTAAGAAAGCTTCAAAGAATAATGAATAAGATTGAAAAGTTCGTTGCGCGTCTTGATAAGAAGCAACGCGATATTGCTATAAAAACAACAGAAAAAATTTTATCAGGCAAAATATATGGTCTAGACATTAAGAAACTCAAAGGAATAAACAGTCTCTACAGAGTTCGGGTCGGGAAGCTAAGGTTTTTGTATAAAGTAATTCAAAATAATGTACACCAAATTATACAAATAACAAATAGAGACGATACAACGTACAATTTTTAAAACTGTTATAATTCATCCATGCAGATAGATTTTGTATTTCAAATCGCCATTCTCATTATGTCCGTGGTGATTCACGAAGTTTCGCACGGCGCGGTGGCCAACATGCTCGGTGATCCGACGGCCAAACTTCAAGGTCGATTGACTTTGAACCCTCTGAAACATCTCGATATGTTCGGTTCGGTCATTGTCCCGGCCATTTCGTATTTCTTCGGTGGATTTATTTTCGGTTGGGCAAAGCCGGTGCCTTACAATCCTTATAATCTCAAACCTGGGCGATGGAGCGAAGCGATGGTCGCCGGAGCTGGACCCGCTTCGAACCTTTCTCTCGCGATTTTGTTCGGTTTGCTTCTGCGATTCGGTTTGAATCAAGGGTGGAATGAAGGATTTGTTCATATCACTTCTCTTGTGGTGTTTGTGAACCTTTTATTAATGGTTTTTAACCTCGTACCTATTCCTCCGCTCGACGGTTCGAAGCTTTTGTATGCTTTCTTCCCGGAGAAAATGTTTCAGTTTCGAGGATTTTTCGAACGCTACGGCCTAATCCTCGTGTTTTTCTTTATCTTTTTCATCTGGCAATTTATTTCCCCAGTAATTTTTGTGCTTTTCCATTTGATTACCGGAGTAGCTCTTGGCTAGGATAATTTCTTCTTGCTGGGTCAGACTTGCGTTTATGAGGACTTTTTAGTACAGTAATGGTCTCCTTAGGGAGGTTTTTTATCACAAATGTCTACCATTAATCAATTAGTGAGACGCAGACGACACAAACTAACCCGCAAATCAAAGGCGGTGGCTCTTACTCGTGGATTTAATACGATTAAAAACCGCCCAACCCTTTTTAATTCTCCATTCAAACGAGGTGTTTGCACGAAGGTAACTACGAAAACTCCGAAGAAACCTAACTCTGCTATTCGAAAGATCGCTCGTGTTCGCCTTACAAATGGACTTGAAGTGACCGCCTACATTCCGGGCATTGGGCACAATCTTCAGGAACACTCCGTGGTTATGCTTCGAGGTGGAAGAGTGAAAGACGTCGGTCTTCGCTATACTATTGTACGCGGTGTGCTCGATGCGACAGGAGTAGAAACCCGTCGACAATCACGAAGTCAGTACGGTATGAAGAAACCTAAAAATAAGTAAAAAGTTAAAAGTCAAAAAGTCACATGAGAAGAAAACTTAAAGCCAAACCAAAGTTAACCCCCGATTCAGTCTATGATTCTGAAAAAGTCGCGAAGTTTATTAATTATTTGATGCTTGAAGGCAAGAAAACTACCGCTCGCGGAGTCGTGTATCGTTCGCTTGAAGCGGTGAAGGAGTTGGCGAAGGTGAAAGACCCTCTAGAAGTTTTCGAAGAAGCTTTGAAGAACACCGGACCAACGATGGAAGTTCGTTCTCGTCGAGTGGGAGGTGCGAACTATCAGATTCCTCGTGAAGTTCGTCCTGAACGCCGACAATTCCTCTCGATGAAATGGATTATTGATGCTGCCCGGGCGAAGAAAGGCAAGCCTATGCATATGAAACTCGCTGAAGAATTAATTTCAGCTTCAAAGAATGAGGGTGATGCAGTGCGCAAACGAGAAAACACTCACAAGATGGCCGAAGCCAACAAGGCATTTGCGCATTTTGCTTGGTAGCAGTGATTAAAATTTAAATGGTTGAGAATCAACTGGGTACAACCCAGTTTTCTTCTTTTTTCATATACGCTATAATTTATCTATAGCAAAAATATAGCGTATGGGCAAGTTAGAAGAGGGGAATAAAATAAGAATCAGAAGACGAGATTTACAACATGCAGTTTTGAATGCTGTTAAAATTACTGGTGTTTTAAGTATTGGATTACTTGCTCCAAATGTGATTGGGGCGATGAGCAAACTCGGTATATTACCGAAACCACGACAGAAAGAATACGTGTCCTCTTCTGCTTCCAAACTTGTTAAACGTGGTTTACTTAAATTTGAAAATGGTCATTATAATCTCACAATTTCTGGAGAAAAACTTTTGCGTCGTTGGGAATTGGAAGATTATAAAATTAATAGACCGAAGAAATGGGACAAAAAATGGCGAGTGATTATCTTCGATATTCCAGAAAAAAAGAGAAAAATGCGTCTGCAAATATCGTATCTTTTCAAACAATCAGGATTATATCGTTTACAGGATAGTGTTTGGGTTTATCCGTATGATTGTGAAGATATTATTGGACTATTGAAAACTGATTTCGGAGTAGGGAAGGATGTTTTGTATTTAATTGTTGATGAAATTGAAAACGATCGGCATTTGAAGGAAGAATTTCATCTTATATAAATTTGATATCCATTGATACGTCATAAGTTGTCTATAGCAAAATTATAACGTATAATGAAAGAAAATAATAAAAACTCCCGAAAGGGAGTTTTTGATGTGATATAGTTATTTATGGCATCTTTGCCATTTATCAAATTTATACATTTATGGATCAAACAAATCAGATTTCTGACCAGACTCAACTTGCTCCGCTCGCGTTACGAGTTATAACCTTACTCGGACTTATTGGAGCAGTAATCGGTATTCTTGCAAGCGCAGGAGGAGTTTTTCTTTTTGGTTTTAGTGCTGGGTTGTTTTCTTTGCTCGCTATTTTTGCCTTGGCAAAAAACGTTTTTCTTTTTGTAGCTCTTATGGCCTTAAGAAAAATGAAAAAATGGGCGTTCTATGTGTTTGGAATAATAGCCCTTCTGAATGTTATTTTACTCATTACAAGTTATTCTCAAAATCAAATAATCGAAGTTGTTGTCGAAGTTATCTTCTTTGTTTATCTTTGGACACTCAGAAAGAGGTTCGTTTAACTCATGGTTCAAGAAAACGAAAACAAAACTCCCCATGGGGAGTTTTGTTTTGTTGCTTTTTTTGGTTAATTGATGTAATCTTGTGCCAGCAGGAAACTGCCTTTTATTTTTCTAAAATCACATGGAACGCGATTATCCTCTAGAACGAGTTAGAAATTTCGGAATCATTGCGCATATTGACGCGGGGAAAACGACCACTTCAGAGCGCGTACTTTTTTATACTGGTTCACAACACAAAATCGGCGAAGTACACGAAGGGGATACAACTACGGATTGGATGGAACAGGAACGTGAACGAGGAATTACTATTACCGCAGCGGCTATCACTTGTTTCTGGGCTCCAACTTATATTCCTGTTGCTGAACATGAGAAGAAAGAAAACAAATTTAGATTCAACATTATTGATACTCCCGGACACATCGACTTCACCGTAGAAGTGAAGAGGAGTTTGCGTGTCCTCGACGGAGCGGTGGTGGTTTTCGACGGCGTAGCCGGAGTAGAACCTCAATCCGAAACCAACTGGCGCTATGCTGAAGAAGCTCAAGTGCCGAGAATTTGCTTCATCAACAAACTTGATCGAATAGGAGCAAATTTCGAACGTTCATACAAATCTATTTTGGACAGACTTTCCAAGAAGGCCGTGCGTTTCCAGATTCCAATCGGAGAAGAAGATCATCATGAAGGAGTGATTGATTTATTGAAGATGAAAGCATATTACTTTGAAGGCAACATGGGTAGTCAGGTGATTGAGAAGGAAATTCCAGAAAATTTAAAAGCCGAGGCAGAGAAATATCGCGCCGAACTCATCGAACGCATCGTTGAAAATGATGAAGATTTGATGACCGCCTATCTTGAAGGCAAAGAAATTTCTATTTCCGCACTCAAGGAAACTTTGCGCAAAGCCGTGATTGCAAACAAAATTTTTCCAGTCATGACCGGTTCTGCGCTCAAAAACAAAGGGGTTCAACTCGTACTCGATGCAGTGGTGGACTATCTCCCGTCTCCGCTCGATATTCCTCCGATTAAAGCAATTGATGCGAACACTGGCGAAGAAGTTCTTCGACACGCTTCCGATTCAGAACCGTTTTCGGCGCTTGCTTTCAAACTTCAAGCCGACCCATTCGTCGGACAACTCACGTTCTTTCGAGTTTATTCAGGAACAATTGAATCTGGAAGTTATATTTATAACTCTACAACAGGGAACAAAGAACGCCTCGGACGCATCGTTCGTCTCCAAGCTGACAAACGTGAAGAAGTGAAAAAAGTTTTCGCTGGAGAAATTGCCGCCGCGGTCGGACTCAAGGATGCGAAGACTTCGCATACTTTCTCGGATGAAAACAATCCTATTATCCTTGATCAAATTACTTTTCCTGAACCGGTTATCTCGCTTCGCATTGAACCGAAGACCAAGGCCGACCAAGAGAAAATGGGTATGGCTCTCAAACGACTTTCAGATGAAGACCCAACTTTTAAAATTAAATCAGATCAAGAAACAGGAGAAACAGTCATTATGGGAATGGGTGAACTCCATCTTGAAATTATTGTGGACCGCATGAAGCGCGAATTCAGCGTTGAAGCCAATGTGGGCAAACCTCAAGTGGCTTACAAAGAAACTATCACCGGTGAAGCCGAAGTCGAAAACAAATATATCAAACAGACTGGAGGGAAGGGCCAGTACGGTCACGTGAAAATTAAAATCAAACCACTTCCCAAATATGATCCAGAAGAAAAGGTGCCGAAGAATGCTCACAGAGAAGTTGGTTTTGAATTTATTGATGCAATTAAAGGAGGAGTTATCCCTCAAGAGTTCATTCCTGCCGTTGAGAAGGGAGTGAAGGAGGCGATGGAACGTGGAATTCTCGCCGGCTACAAGATGGTGGACATTTCATGTGAATTGAATTTCGGTTCGTATCACGACGTGGACTCTTCGGAAATCGCTTACAAGATTGCTGCCTCGCAAGCTTTCCAAGAAGCTGCCAGAAAAGCCAAACCGGTTATCCTCGAACCGATTATGAAAGTCGAAGTCGTTGTTCCTGAAAAGTTCATGGGTGACATCACCGGCAACCTTTCTTCGAAGCGCGGACAGATTGAAGCCATGGAAGATAGAAACGAATTGAAAGTCATTCGAGCGATGGTTCCTCTTTCAGAAATGTTCGGCTATGTGACCAATCTTCGTTCAATGACCGAAGGTCGAGGTTCTTCGACTATGGAATTCGACCACTATGCGATTGTTCCTCCAAATGTGGCCACTACTATTATTGAACAGAGAACAGGAGTGAAGACAGCCTAAAGTTTATTGGGCTTTCTGTTTTATAAAATGTGTGTAATATAGATGTAGGCCGTCCCCGAACGAGGACGGAAGTCTGGGTCATCCATCACTGGAGATTCACAGATGAAGCTGGTCGCAAATGAAGTTGCGAGAGAAGGCCAGAAGTTCGAGCGAGTTCCGACTGATGTGCACAAGCCAACTGGGGCAGAACGTGTCTGCATCGAGACACACTTCAGCCATTGGCTTGCTCTTGCACTCATGAGTGCGCTTGAGGAAAACGGCTTCGTTCACCGTTCTTGTTGGAACGGAGAACCGACCAAGATCACACAGGTGTTCCTTGGTTGCTTGAACAAGGGACTGGGACGCATCCGCGTGTCGTTCAAGATTCGGATGAACTCACAGTACATCTGGTGCTCTCGGTCATCTGATTTGCCCGAACAAATGATTCACTAGGATTCATGGGGCCTGCCAAACGGTAGGCCCTTTTCATTTATAAGGCCTTACGGATTGATCCTGTAGTGAAATTTGCCCTCGCAACTCCGTTGCCCCATAGAAAATAAGGGCAAATTCTACTACGGGATTGACTATTTTCATTCTTTTGCGTAAGATAGTCCCTACGCGTTCTGTGCATTTTTTGTTTGGTACTTTAGTCGATCCGCCAGCCGGCGGATCCAAAAAACCGAATAAAGACAAGCCTTTCGCGGACTTTCCGTTCTGAATCGAAGAAAGCCGTTCTCGCGCGCTTCCTTCGCTTCAAAACTTCAAATTTACAATTTAACAACAAATAACTTATTAATTTTATGGCAGGAGAATTTAATCGTTCGAAGCCACACATCAACGTCGGTACCATCGGACACGTTGACCACGGCAAGACCACCCTCACCGCTGCGATTTTGAATGTTCTTCACCGAGCAGGCAAGATAGCCACAGTCAAGAGCGTAGATGATATAGACAAGACACCCGAGGAAAAAGCTCGCGGTATTACCATTTCCCTTTCACACAGCGAATACGAATCAGACGCACGACACTACGCGCACGTAGATGCTCCGGGACACGCTGACTACATCAAAAACATGATTACTGGTGCCGCTCAAATGGACGGCGCAATTCTCGTGGTGGCAGCCACAGACGGAGTGATGCCTCAAACTCGTGAACACATCCTTCTGGCGAAGCAGGTCGGAGTACCAAAGATTATTGTCTTCCTCAACAAATGTGACATGGTTCCAGACAAGGAGCTCATCGATTTGGTCGAAGAAGAAGTTCGCGATCTCTTGAAGAAATACGAATTCGATGGAGAAAATGCTCCAGTTATCCGAGGTTCAGCTCTCAAGGCTCTTGAAGCTAAGGACAATACAGACGAATGGTCAATGAAGATTCTTGAGCTTGTAAACGCTCTCGATACCTATTTCCCAATCCCTGTTCGAGATTTGGACAAACCATTCCTCATGCCGATTGAAGACATCTTCTCTATTGAAGGTCGAGGAACGGTGGTGACTGGTCGTATTGAACGCGGTCGAGTGAAGGTTGGCGAAGAAGTTGAAATTGTTGGTATCAAGGATACTGCCAAGAGTACAGTGACTGGTATTGAAATGTTCAACAAGAACCTTCAAGAAGGTCAGGCCGGAGACAATGCTGGTATTCTTCTCCGAGGTGTGAAGAAAGAAGATCTTCACCGAGGACAAGTGATTGCCAAGCCGGGTTCAGTGACTCCTCACACAGAATTTACTTCAGAAGTTTATATCTTGAAGAAAGAAGAAGGCGGACGACACACTCCATTCTTCACTGGATACAAACCTCAGTTCTACATTCGCACAACAGATGTGACCGGAGAAGTGACTCTCGCTGAAGGTGTTGAAATGGTTATGCCTGGAGATACAGTGACTTTCCAAGTCAAACTTGTGGCCCCAGTCGCTCTTGAAGAACAACAGCGCTTCGCTATCCGAGAAGGAGGCAAGACTGTGGGAGCCGGAGTGGTGACCAAAGTCATCAAATAAGAGAAAATCTTAACTAACTGCAGTACCTTAAAATGGCCACAATTGCCAAAAAACCCAGAGCTCCTAAGGCTCCAAAAGCCACAGAGAGCAAACCGAAAAGAGTCGCGAAACCCAAAGTCGCACCAGCGGAAGCCGAAGTATCAATGCTTCGTATTCGAGTACGTGCTTATGAGTCAAAGATACTCGATCTTTCGGTTAAGCAGATTATCGACACCGCTCTTCGCTATGATGCGAAGATTATCGGTCCGGTTCCTCTGCCTGTGGAGATAAAGAAATATACGGTGAACCGAGCAGCATTCGTGTACAAAAATGCGCGAGAACAGTTTGAAATGCGAATACACAAAAGGCTCATCGATATAGTGAATCCCACTCCAAAGATTATTGAATCTCTCACCAACATGTCTCTCCCAGGAGGAGTGAACATTGATGTGAAGCTAGTATAGTTGAAAGTTCAAAGTAAAAAGTCGAAAGTAAAACAAAATGAAATTTCTTCTTGCAAAAAAAGTAAACATGACTCAAATCTTCGACGAAGCCGGAAGAACTTTCGCCGTGACAGTGCTTTCTGTTGCACCAAACAAAATTACGCAAGTAAAAAACCTGGCTCGAGATGGCTACAATGCAGTTCAAATCGGAATGACTGATAAGAAGAAAGAAAAAAGAAAAGAATACAAACTTTCTAGTGATGAAATAGTGGTCAATGTTGGGGATGTGATTGATTCTTCGATATTTGCTGAAGGGGAAAATGTCACTGTGACGGCTATCTCGAAAGGCAAAGGTTTTCAAGGTGTAGTGAAGAGACACGGCTTCGCTGGAGGTCGCCGCTCACACGGACAGAAACATTCTGAACGTGAACCAGGTTCGATTGGAGGAGGTGCACGAGCCGGAGGTCGAGTGGCCAAGGGTATGCGTATGGCCGGACGAATGGGTAGTGATCGTATCACGGTGTCTAATCTCAAGATTATGAAAATTTCTCCTGAGACAAATGAAATTTTCGTGAGCGGAGCAGTGCCCGGCCGACGTGGAACTTTAGTTGAAGTCAAAAGTCAAAAGTAGAAAGTTAAAAACATGGAAGCTAAAATTTACAATGTAAAGGGCAAAGAGACAGGAGACATCAAACTCCCAGAGAAACTTTTTGGCTTGCGTTGGAATTCAGACTTGGTTCATCAGGTTTCTACTTCTCTTGAATCTTCGAAGAGAAAGCCAGTGGCTCATACCAAAATTCGCGGGGAAGTCAGAGGAGGAGGCAAAAAACCGTGGCAACAGAAAGGCACCGGTCGAGCCAGACACGGCTCGTCTCGTTCTCCGATTTGGGTTGGTGGAGGGGTGACCCATGGTCCTAGAAGTGATAAGAATTTTCTTCGCAAGGTTTCAAAAAGTATGAAGGCCAAAGCATTCTACACTATTCTTTCAAGGAAATTTAGAGACGGTGAAGTGCTTTTCATTGATTCAATCAAATTTTCTGAACCGAAAACGAAGATAGCCAAGCAGACTTTCCAAGACATTTCTAAGATCAAAGGATTCGAAAACATCTTCTCGAAGAAAAGAAACTCAGCAGTCATCGCCCTCGTTGAGAAAAACAAAGAGGTCGAACGCTCGATGGGGAATCTCGGAAATTTCGAAGTGCTCGAAGCTCGCAATCTTCACCCGCTTGCTTTGCTCAAATACAAATATGTAGTGATTGAGAATCCAGAAGCTTCACTCAAAGTTCTTCCCGGTCAAACCTCAAAATAATCATGACTAACTTAAATTTAAAACCAACTTCCGTTCTTCTTCGTCCTCGGGTGACCGAGAAGGCCGCGCTTCAAGCCAATCCGCCAGCTGGCGGATCAAACACTTATGTTTTCGAAGTGTCGAAGAGTGCCACGAAGAAAAGTGTCATTGCTTCTGTTCGAGATTTGTACAAAGTTACTCCAATTCGAGTACATCTTTTGGCCATTCCAACCAAAGAAGTTTTCCGCCGAGGCAAGAAAGGCGTGACCGGCGGGGGCAAGAAAGCTTATGTTTATTTGAAGAAGGGCGATAAAATCGAAGTAATCTAATATTTATGAAGCGCTACAAACCAACAACTCCATCCCGAAGACAAACCTCATCCGTCGAAGTGAGAAAGTTTGTGACCGTTTCAGAACCTTTGAAATCTTTGACTAGAGGATTTCGTCGAGCCAATGGCCGAAACAATACAGGTCGAATTACCACTAGACACAAAGGAGGTGGGCACAAAAGACTTTATCGCGAGATTGATTTTGTTTACAACAAACTCAATGTCCCTTTCACTGTGAAGACTATTGAATACGATCCAAACCGTTCCGGATTTATTGGGCTGGTGGCTTACAAAGACGGTGAACGACGCTATGTTCTGCTTCACAAATCTGCGAAAGTTGGTGAAGTATATATTGTCTCAGAAACTGCTCCTCTCACCGCAGGGAATAGACTTCCTTTGAAAAATATTCCTGTTGGAACATTTGTTTACAACGTTGAACTCAAACCACGAGGTGGGGCGAAAATTGCTCGCTCGGGTGGAAATTATGTGGAAGTCTCAGCCAAGGATGGTGGCTATGTGGATTTGAAAATGCCTTCAAGCGAAATTCGCAAAGTGCTCGAGACAGCTTGGGCTTCTATCGGTGAAGTTTCAAATGATGAGAACAGATTAACAAATCTCGGCAAAGCTGGACGCTCAAGATGGCTCGGTATTAGACCAACAGTTCGTGGTACAGCAATGAACCCAGTAGATCACCCACACGGAGGAGGTGAAGGTCGCCAGGGCCGTGGTCGAAGACGCGCCATCTCAATCTATGGGAAGCCAACAGGCAAGGGTCAGAAATCTCGTCGAACAAAGAAATATTCAAACAAACATATCGTCCGCAGACGCAAAGTCGGGAATAAATAGCCCAAAAAAACCATCCGCAAGGGTGGTTTTTTGATATAATCTATACATGAGAAGATATGCCTTTGTTGATGTTCAAAATACAGAAAGTACCACACAGCAATTTTGTGGTTTTTCTGTAGATTGGAAGAAATTATACGAATATTTATGTCACGAAAGGTGGTCTTGCGATAAAGTTTTTTTCTATACTGGAATTGAAGTTGGGAACGACGATTTGGCCAATGAATTTGAGTCTTTGTCTAAATTACCTGGTTGTATAGTTAGGGCTAAACCAGTTTTTGTTTACAAGAAGAAAGATAAAACTGTACAACTGAAATGCGTGAAGTGTGGAGAAGAGAATGTGTCTGTTGTGGATATGGGTTATGACAGAAAAGCAAATTGTGATGTTGAGTTAACGATGGACATTCTTGATGTAATTAATACTCAACCAGACGCTGAAATTTTTGTTTTGACTGGAGATGGTGATTTTGAACCTTTATTAAGAAGGGCCGCTGGTGTTTTGAAAAAAGTTCATTTAGTTTCTAGTACTAAGAAAATAGAAATTGCAGGTCTAACAAAAGCTCGATTTTCTACAAAATTAAAAAACTTACTTGTTGATGAAAAAGAAAAAGTGTTTTTCTCAGATATTAATACCTGGAAATATAAGATTAAAAAAGATGTAAATTGAAACCGCCACGAAGCGTGGCGGTTTCGAGAGACATCTATAGTATATACAAACTTGCGATAAATGCAAGAATCTGTGGATATCTTAGAATATATCAAAAAGCCACTTAATAAATGGTTTTTTTGATAATAAAAAATATTTAGGTATACTTTCAACAGACCCTTTTATTGAGGAACGTTCTTATGTGCACGACGCAAGTGCTTCATTTTTCGACCCCGTCTCAGGTACTGACTTATTATCCGAGGGAAGAGAGAAACAGAAAAATTCTCGATTTCATCGACAGGTACCATTTGCCCATACGGGTTAGCCCGGTGGAGGGGGTAGTGACTGAGTTGCGCATTTCTCAAGGCAACTATATTTGGGGTATTTCAACAATCATGAATTACCTCAGGGAAGAGTATGCTGACTGGATTGCTGCAAGCGCCTAACACAGGCGTTTTTTTATTGACAAAATTTTGATTTCCTATAGTTAGCAAGAACCGTTCTTGCTAAACTGTGCAAAGCCAGGCTTCGGACATATACATCTAACTCACGCTATAGCTAATTATAAATGTATTACTTAGGTGTCCAACATCTAAGTGAAAAACCACCCTTGCGGGTGGTTTTTTTGATATAATGCTTCTATGCAACAACTTGATAAAAAGGCAGTTTGGTTATTTTTTATTTATAATTTGTTCGGGGGTTTAGTCTTTATTTTATTTTTCTCGATATTTATCGGTGGTTTTTTGAGTAGTTTTGTAATCAATGGAAAAATAATTGGATTCTTCTCCATTTTTTCTTTTCTCTTTAATTTCTTTTGGTTAGCAGTTCTGTATATTGTTATATGTTTTATTGCGGCAAAATTGACATATAAATATTACAAATATGAACTCACAGATAGGGGATTCAGAAAGGAGTCAGGAATTATATATAAAAAATATGTAACTATTCCTTACGACAGAATTCAAAATGTAGATATTCATCGTGGTATAACTGCTCGTATTCTGGGTTTATCTGATTTGCATATCCAAACCGCCGGTACAAGTGCCCCGTCTGCAATAGGGGAAGGAAGATTACCTGGGTTATCTGTAGAAATTGCTGAGAGACTTCGAGATGAACTTGTAGATAGGGCAAAAAATAACAAAGATCAAGGTTTGTAATTTAAAAAATCCCCATAAGGGGATTTTTGGTAAGGCAGTTTGGGGTTATAATTTTAATAGACTCTTTAACCGAGGATTTTATTATGAGCGGCGTTCAAGAGAAAGATCCTTGGATGAAACTTGTTTTTTGTCCTTGTGATCCTGATCATCAAAAGATTGTCGATCTCGTGAACGAACATGAATTACCCGTGATTCTGGATTCGGACGAGAATGTTCCCCATACCGAACTGAGGGTGAACAAGGGAGAAATCCTAATCGGCGAAGAACGGATTCTCAGACATCTGCGAGAGTGCTTTGTTTCTCGTATCACCCCAATGCCCAGCTAGATCCAGCTAGGCATTTTTTATTGACAAAAATTATATTTCCTATAAACCCCCACACTTACTTGCAAAAAAGTAAGTGTGGGGGTAAAGTGGTCCTCGTAAGGTCAAAGACAGAAGGCCCTTCGGATACCTCAGGGTAAACGATATAAGTCCTTCCGAGATCACTCTCTAACTCCATAAAAGTGGAAGTCGAGACCTTATTTAACAGGTTGTTTTATTTATTATGGCAATATCACGGGCCAAGAAAGGAGAGATAGTGGACAAACTTAAGACCGCTTTGAAAGGAGCGAAGTCTCTGGTTTTCGTGAACTTCCATGGACTCAAAGTTTCTGAAGCAAGCGCGATGCGCCGAAGCTTGAAGAGCGAAGGTGTCTCATACGCGGTGACCAAGAAATCTTTGACCAAACGAGTTTTGGCTGATGAGAAATTCTCTGGTACTCAACCGGAGCTCACAGGTGAACTCGCAGTCGCATGGTCTGAAGATCTCGTCGCTCCCGCACGCGGAGTGTACGGATTCCAGAAAAAATTTCCCGCAGGTTTGAAAATCCTCGGTGGAGTTTTCGAGAACAAATACATGACGAAGATTGAAATGGAAGAGATTGCTCTCATCCCATCACTCGATGTTCTACGAGGCAAGTTTGTGAATATTATCAATTCTCCAATCCAGCGTTTCGCAATTGCGCTTAATGAAATTGCAAAAGTCAGAAATTAATAATCACAAATAAAAAATATGGAAGAAACAAAAAATGCTCCGATGCACGAAGTGAACGGAGTCCCGGTCGAAAGCATCGGGAAAGTTCCTGCAAAGTTTGCGAAGATTGTGAAGGAAATCGAAGAAATGCCAGTGCTCGAATTAAATGAATTAGTGAAAGTGTTCGAAAACAAATTCGGCGTATCAGCCACAGCCGTTGCTTCCGGTCCTGCAGTCGCAGCCGGCCCCGCGGAGGAAGAAAAATCAACAGCCGATGTTGAACTCACTGACGGTGGTGCACAGAAAATTGCGGTCATCAAAGTGGTGAAGGAAGTCCTCGCCCTCGGTTTGAAGGAAGCCAAGGATCTCGTCGACGCAGCCCCTTCAATGCTCAAAGCCGGTATGAAGAAAGAAGAAGCTACCGAACTCAAAAAGAAAATTGAGGAAGCAGGCGGTAAAGTAACTTTGAAGTAAACTTCAAAGTTACTCGCCTGCTTGGGAGGGGGTCGGGGAACAGAAGTTCCCCGTGGAGGAAAACAGCGAACAAAGTGAGCGTTAGAAACCGTGGGTTTCTAAGGAGGAGCTTGCGACGACGGCTGGTGGAAAAGTTTCCTTTAGAACTCACCTCACCCAACCCTCTCCTAGACGTAAGGAGAGGAAACACAAAAGCCCCTTAAGGGGCTTTTGATGTAATTGAAAAAAAAGACAAGAAATGATATGTTTGTTTCATGGAAAGGCTTAAAAATACAGCTCAAAAAGGTTCAGTTAGATATATTGTTTTCAAGGAAGCTGACATTTGGTATGGAGTCGGTTTGGAGTTTAATATTGTAGAATCTGGAGACGATCCCCAGCTAGTATTATTCAGATTGTTTGAAGCTATTAGTGGTTACGTGGAAGCCTTTAAAAAAATTGGTGGCGCTCGCCCAAATACCCTAAATCAAACTACTGATGAAGAGTATGAAAATCTTTGGAATAAACTACAGACCAAAGCTCCTATAGAATCTCCATATTCGATTTATTCTTTTGGTGAAAAACCACTAGCGCTTGTTTAATTATGCCGAGAGGAATTTTCAACTGGACATTTGCGGAAGTTGATAAATTTCTAAAAGACCGAGGTTTTAGAGTTAATCATACCAAAGGCAGTCATTATTATTATCACGGGACATCTAATGGTGAATTGAGAATAGTTTGTGTGCCTTTCCATGGGCATAAGTCTATTAATCCACGAACAATGAAAAGTATCATTGCACAATCCGGTATTTCATACGAAGAATGGTAAGAGGCAAAACAAAAAATCCTTGTATTTGCTTTTATAAACTAAAAGAGTAAATTAAAAGTATTAATTAATATAAAAAATATGTCCGAAAGAGCACCAAAATTGACCCCAGAGCAGGAAGAAATCGAACGTCAGCGTTTAGAATTTCAGGACAGAGCTCGTGTGGAAGCAGCTTCGAATAACTCTTTTATTGACAATGTCGTGCACGATGGCAAAGATCCTTTACCTGGTGAGGACAGGCAGTATGAATCAGCCAAGAGTGTCATGCACAAAAATGCACTTGATGGTGAAGCTGAGTAGAATCAGGCCTAACATAATCACCACACAGGTCTTGCCTCTGTGGGGATGAGATCAGCCCGAAAGGGCTGGTTTTTGCTTGCCCAGATGGTGTAGAATGTCGGCATGACCAAATCGGTATCCCATATATTCGGAGGAGAGGCGAAGGTGAAGATTATGCGTCTTTTTATCTTCAATCCGGATAGTGTTTTTGAAGCGAAGACTATCAGCGAACGAACCAAGGAGAAACCCACCCTCGTGCGCAAACGTTTGAATGAACTCTTGAAAGCCGGTCTTTTAAAAAGACGCTTGAGAGGATTTACTCTGGATAGAGAATATCCATATTTGAAGGCTCTCGAGAATTTCATGATTGATGCTGGGCCCATTACAGACAAACAAATTATCAAAAAGCTTTCTAAGGTTGGGGCAGTCAAACTTATTTTGATTTCTGGTATTTTCTTGCACGACTCAGAAGCACGTGTGGATTTGCTTGTGGTGGGGGATCACATCAAGAAAGGAAAACTCGTTTCAGCTATCTCAAACATTGAAGCCGAATTAGGAAGAGAAATTCGCTATGCTGCCTTTGAAACAGCAGATTTTCATTATCGTTTCGGTATGTATGACAAACTTATTTTAGACATCTTAGACGCGAAGAATCACAAAATCCTCAACAAAATAGGCGCTTAACTCTGCTCCACAGAAGCTTCGCAGGGCGAGTCTATCCACAGTCTACGAAGATTAGCCATTTTTTAGCCAATTAGGGTATATAATAAACGGGTACCCCTTTTAGAGTGGTAAATTAAAAGCTTAAGCGAATTTTTCAGTCAAGAACATATGATTCTATCAACATGGCAACAAGTTCTAACTCTCTCATTCCAAAATCTTTGGCTGGGAGTAGTTAACTTCGTGCCGAATCTTGTTATCGCCCTTATTATTGTTATCCTCGGATGGCTCATCGGTGCACTCTTCGGTCGAGCTATCTGGCAAGTTTTCCGTTCACTTCGAGTGGACGAAGCTCTTCGCCGAGCAGGATTTGAAAGTTTCTTAAGGAGAAGTGGAATGAACCTCGACTCTGGAGCTTTCATTGGAGGATTGGTCAAGTGGTTTGTAATCGTGGTTTTCCTCGTGGCAGCCTTCGACATCTTGGGTCTCACACAGGTTAATCTCTTCCTTCAACAGGTAGTGATCGCTTATCTTCCTCGTGTTATCGTCGCAGCCCTTATCCTTCTTGTTGGAGGAGTGGTTGGCGATGTCACAGAGAGAATTGTGGTTACCGCAGCCAAGTCAGCTGAAGTTCGTTCAGCACACTTCGCTGGCACTATTGCCAAGTGGGCAGTTTGGGTTTTCGCAATACTCGTTGCTCTCTCACAGCTTGGTATTGCAGCAGCCTTCAGCCAGACTCTCTTCACCGGCATCGTCATAGCTATCTCCCTCGCTCTCGGCCTTTCATTCGGCCTTGGTGGACAGGAAGCAGCTGGTCGATTCATCGAACGACTTCGTGGTGAGATGGGTGGCAAGAACTAAGAGAGTATTCGCTAGATAATACTCAAATAGTAGTCCCGCCTAAGGCGGGGCAATCAGAAAAAGGCCTGAAATAAGGCCTTTTTCTGCACCTAAATTTCTTTTCAAAAAGTGCTTGACTTTTCTTTTGATATATGCTAGGATAAATACAGTACAGGCACGAGCCACACGGTCCTTTCATACCCGCCCCTGGAGGGGCAAACACAATGGCTTCCAAGAAGAAGGTTTCAACCGCGTCGTCGAAGAAGACCACGAGGTCCGCAACGAAGGCCGCGAAGCCGAGGGCTCCGAAGCCCGAGAGCAAGACAGCTGTTCAGGCACCCGCCGAACAGCAGACCGCCGAAGCTCCGACTACGGTCGAACCCGCATCGGTGGTCGAGGTCGAGGCAATCGCTCCGGCGACGGCCACGGCGACGATCGAACTGCCGTCAGCAACGAAGTCGCAGGTACGTCATGTTCCGAAAAGCGCTGTGAGCACGAAGAATCGCCCGACCTCGGGCATCTCGGCTCTGCTCTACGAGACTCGGTTTGCTCTCGGTGCGTTCTTCGCACTCGAGTCGATCGGTACTCGTTTCGACGAGCGTGAGCGGTCTGGACTGCGCAATCTCAGGCGGTTCGGCGTCGAGCACGCGAAGAAGATTCAGGCGGGGGAGAAGGTCGAATCGGCCCAGCTCAATCGCACCATCGGCCTCGCCCGCAAGGTGGGCGAGTTGCTCGAGACGCGCTTCTACGCGATCATGGGCGATTCCTTCATCCTGCTCGACAAGGGGCTGAAGGAGCTCGAGCAGGTCGCGCCCGAGTACCTCGTTCGCGACGCCGAGAAGATCAAGGCGTTGCGCGAGAACATGCTCAACGTGCTCGCGAAGATTGACGCGACCTACGACGAGACGGTCGATGCGTACAAGGCCATGATGACCTACGTGCCGTCGGTCTCCGAGGAAGCCGAACAGATCGTCGAGATCGAGCGCCAGCGCAAGCGTGCGGCGGACGCGGTCAAGAACGCGGACGATCTGCTCAATGAGTTCGCCGACCTCGACGCCATCGAGTTCTAACCCTCCAGCTGGGGAATAACACCCCGCGAATACCCCACAAGGTTTCGTGGGGTTTTTCGTACCAAATTTTGTTTCTATAAAAGTCCTTGACTTTTCTTTTGATGTATGCTAGGATGAATATAGAATGGCAAACCCGCCATCTGTATCAGACCTCCTTTTCCCGTTTTACCGGAGGAATCATGAACTTTGTGAGAGCGATTGATCTCAAGGAAGCAACCGATGTTCTCGTTCGTTTCCGCTACACCAATCAAGCGATCGTACCCAATGGGTTGCGGCAGCTTGATCGGCCCGCTGAGCGTGAGCTTATCAGCAAGCGTATGCGCGCCATGGGCGTACAGAGCGAGTCGGCGACTCACGGCAAGCAGGTCATCAACAACCTGCCGCGCACTCAGGTGGCCGTGCTTCGTAAGGGACTCGTGAACAACGGCCTGCGTCTCGTTGACGCACACACCTCGTGTGAGAAGGCCAAGCACGGCTCGAAGTACATCACCACAATGAGCTTTCGCAAGCTCAAGGAAGGCGAGCCGCCTCTCCAGATCTCGAACGAAGGGATCGATGAGCTTCGAGGGTTCTCGATGGACTCCGTCTGGACCGCCCACATCTGGTGGAATCCGAACGGGGTGATGGTCATCGAGCTTGTCCAGCGTCAGCCGGGGGTAGTACCCCAATACGCTATCGTGGTTCGCGACGGTTGGATTGTCGCCGCTCCAACCGAACGGTTACTCGAGGAAAACGAAGAGGACATGCAGATTGGTGCACTTCTCCTCGAGGAGCTGGAGTCGCTCAGGGTGGCGTAGCACAAGTTCGTTTGTTTGGGGCCGGTGGAGGAAACTCCACCGGCCCTTTTGTTTTGTTGAATTTGACAATAAGGCTTGATTTCTATACTATATTCTCCTGAAGCTCCGTGGAGCTTTCTTTATTCTCATGACTCGTTCAAGCAAAAAAGGTCCATACGTAGACCCACGAATCCTTAAAAAGATTGAGGGCAAGAAACCCGGTACCACCGGAGTGATTAAGACGTGGTCGAGAGCGTGCCAGATTGCTCCTGAGATGGTCGGTTTCACCTTCGGGGTGCACAATGGCAAAGATCATGTGGAAGTTTTCGTCACCGAGGATATGGTTGGACACCGCCTCGGTGAATTTTCTTTAACTCGCAAGTTCACGAAGCATGGAGGCAAGATGCAGAAGGACCTTGAACAAAAGAAAAAGGAAGCCGAAATCTCTGCTGCCCAAGCAGCGAAGGGAGCCACGGAGTCTAAGAAGTAGAAAGTCTAAAAGTCAAAAGTAAAATGAAAGAAGCGAAAGCCACATTATCAGATTACAGACAATCTCCCCGCAAAGTTCGCGGTGTGGTTAATATGATACGAGGCAAATCTATTTTGGAAGCTGAGAATCTTCTTTCGTTCGTACCGAAGCGTTCAGCTGGGCCGGTTCAGAAACTTCTCGCTTCGGCAGTAGCCAACGCGAAGAACCTTTCCATCCCTCTTGAAAATTTGATAGTGAAAAACATAAGCGTCGATGGTGGCAAGATTCTTTATCGCCGATTACCGATGTCTAGGGGCCGAGCCTTCGTCATTCGAAAAAGAACAAGTCATGTGGGCTTGGTTTTGGGCGAGAAGTCGAAAGTCGAAAGTCGAAAGTCGAAAGTCAAAAAATAATTTTATGTCACATACAGTTCATCCATATTCACATAGACTTGGAATCCTCCGCGACTGGAAGTCACGATGGTTTTCTCCGAAAGGCAAATACCAAGAAAATCTTCGTGGAGATATTTTGATACGTCGATTCCTCGAGAAGAAGCTCAAAGGATTTTATATGGCCGATCTTGAAATCGAGAGAAGCGAGAAGGCTCTTCGAGTGATTGTTTCAACTTCACGCCCCGGTATGATTATCGGTCGAAGCGGAGACGGTTCGCAGAAACTCTTGATTGAAATCAAAAAACTTTTGGCCAAACACAAACTACTTAATCCGAAAGTGGAAGTGAAGCTTGATATCAAAGAAATCAAATCTCCAGAATCGAATGCAACGATTGTGGCTCAGATGGTGGTGGAAGGACTTGAGAAACGATTGCCTTTCCGCCGAGTGGCGAAGTCTACCTTGGAGAAAGTGATGGCCAACCGCGATGTTTTAGGAGTTCGATTGTTCCTCGCTGGACGACTCGGTGGAGCGACCATGAGCCGTACGGAAGATCGTCACCTCGGACGAATTCCACTTCAAACTTTCCGTGCAGATGTGGATTATTGTTCAACCAAAGCGATTATGCCTTATGGGACAATAGGCGTGAAAGTTTGGATTTACAAGGGAGATATTTTCGAGAAAGACGCCAAAGCTCAAAAATAATTTATTAATCCACTACCATGCTGTTTCCTAAAAAAGTTAAATATCGAAAGTGGCACACGATGAGGAAGAATCCTCTGAAGGTGGGACCAGCCACTCGGGGAGTAACTGTGGCTTTCGGTTCGTTCGGACTCAAAGCTCTCGCACCCGTTCGCATTCGTTCAAATCAAATTGAAGCAGCGAGGAAAGTTCTTTCTCGTTCGATAGGCAAGACTGGTCGTCTCTGGATTCGTATTTTCCCAGACATGCCTTATACTTCGAAGCCAGCCGAAGTGAAGCTCGGGAAGGGCAAAGGGGATTTGCAAGGCTATGTGGCTCCAGTTCGCGCCGGGACAGTGATTTTCGAGGTAGATGGAGTGACCGATGTGATGGCCAAGGAGGCTCTTCGAAAGGCCGGCACCAAACTTCCGGTGAAGACTAAAATTGTTGCTCGAATTTAGTTCGGCAAGCTCACCATAAATAAATTTATGAAAAAAACTTCTTACCTCGGACAATCTGCACAAGATTTGAAAAAAGCTCTCACTGAGAAGAGGACTGCTCTTCGAGATTTCAGATTTGGTTCAGCTGGTTCGAAAGCGAGAAATGTGAAGGAAGGAAGCAAGCACAAGAAAGATATTGCTCGTATTCTCACTGAACTTCATAAACACAAATAATATGAAAAATATGAAAAAAGAAATAACTCCGCCAACTGGCGGAAAGAAGGGGAAGGTTCTCTCGGGAACAGTCGTCTCGAACAAAATGAAGGACACGGTAGTGGTCTTGGTTGAGCGCTATGAAAAGCATCCGAAGTATGACAAGTTCATTAAGTACAAGAAAAAGTTTAAAGCTCACGACGCTGGTAATACTGCCAAGATTGGTGATAGAGTATCAATTATCGAAACAAGACCAATTTCGAAGGATAAACATTTTAGATTAATTACTAATTAGTAATTACTAATTTCTAAAAACATGATTCAACCTCGTACTATAGTTCAAATCGCTGACAACTCCGGAGGCAAAATCGGTCGTATTTTCAAAGTGCTTGGGAGTTCAAAGAAACGCTATGCAGGGATTGGTGATGTGGTTGTCCTCTCGGTCCAGAAGGCTGAACCCAGAAAGACTGTGAAGAAGAAAGATATTCTCTACGCCGTGGTGGTGAGACAGGTGGCTCCCTTTCGTCGAGCCGATGGTTCGTATTTGAGATTTGATGAAAATGCTGTGGTGATTCTTGATAAAGCCAAGAAAGAACCTCAGGCTGGGCGTGTTTTCGGACCGATTCCTCGAGAAATTGGTGAGAAAGGCTTCCAGAAAATTATTTCCTTAGCCCCAGAAGTGGTTTAATTTAAATATATGCACGTAAAAAAGGGAGACAACATCATAGTGCTTTCAGGAAAAGACAAAGGCAAGTCCGGGAAGATTTTGAAATCTATACCAAAGGAAATGAAAGTGATTGTCGAGGGTGTGAACATGCGGAAAGTTCACGAGAAGCCAAAGAAACGAGATGGCAAGGGGCAAATCATTGAGAAAGCGATGCCGATTTATGCTTCGACCGTTAAATTGGTCAAATAAATAGTTCGATAAACTCACTATAAGCAAAATGGAAAATCTAAAAACAAAAATCAATAATGCGTTCAAAGCTCTGAAAGAAAGTCAGGGTTATAAGAACAAGATGCAGACACCGAAAATCATGAAGGTGGTGATTTCGGCCGGGGTTGGTTCGTTCAAAGACAAGAACAAGATGAAAGTTGTTGAAGATCGTCTCGCTCGCATCACTGGGCAGAAAGCCTCGGCTCGCGGAGCGAAGGTGGCTATTGCCAATTTCAAATCAAGACAAGGAGACATCATCGGCTATCAAGTCACTCTCCGTGGAAATAGAATGTATGATTTCCTTGAAAGGTTGATTCACATTTCTCTCCCTCGAACCAAGGACTTTCGGGGTATCAATCGAACCTCTGCAGATGAGATGGGGAACTATACCTTAGGCATCAAAGAACACAACATTTTCCCTGAAACCGCCGATGAAGAATTGAAGGACGTTTTCGGCCTGGCCATCACTATTGTCACTTCTGCCAAATCCAAATCCGAAGTTGTCGCGTTTCTAGAATATCTTGGGTTTCCGTTTAAGAAATAGGGTATAATTGGTATATGAAAAAAATTATTGTTTGGGCCATTATAATAATTGTAATTTTAGGCGCCGGATATTGGATTTATAGTTCAAAAAATCAAATTCAAAAATCAGAAGCTATTGTCGATGCTATTAATAACCAAATAACAAATCCTCTAAATCCCAACGAAATAATTGAAACCAAATATGAAGCCTTAGGTCCAATTGATTCAAAAGGAAGGTTTGATACAAAAATAAGTTTATATTCAAAATCAAAAGATTCCGGAATAATGACTGTATTATTGGAAGAATCAGCCAGCGAACACCCAAAGAATTATGTTTACGACATCCTTGGTACTCAAGGAACAAAACTAATATTTAATTACCATATGCTTGAAGCTGAAGGCCCGTGTTTTAGAGCTTGGTTGACTACACTTACACCGATTAAATATATAGATTTATCGGATAAAAAGTTGATAGTCAAAGACTATCCTGTTTCTGCAGAAAAAATAGCAAAAGAGAAAGAATTGTTTAATCAGTGCGAAAAAGACACATTTGGGAATTAGGGTTTTGATTAGCAAGAACCATTTTTGCTATTCACATTCATAAACTTGACGTATATACTTTAGTTATATAATATATACACATGGTAGAACAAGTAATATTCAAAATTGATAAGGGGCTCAAGGTTCGGGCAATGAAGAAGGCCAAATTGGAAGGTCTGTCCTTTTCGGCTGTGCTAAAGACCGCAACTCAAGCATATGTAGACAACGAGTTTGATGTGGGATTGAACTATAGCCCTAAACTAATTAGAGATTTGCGTAGAGCGCGAAAAGAACCAACAATAAGAGGCAACCTAAACGACCTCATAAAGAAATACTAAATGTTAAGGATTTCCTTTAAATCCTCCTTCATAAGACAGGCCAAGAAGCTTGATGAGGAAACTTACAAAGAGCTATTGGAGAGCCTCAAACTCTTTAAAGACAGAGAAAATCATAAATTCTTAAAAGTTCACAAACTTCATGGTGAATTTTATGACTGCTACGGTTTTTCGATTACTCACAAAATAAGGGTGATTTTTTCTTACGAATCGAGCACTGAAGTAGTGCTATGGGCCATCGGCGATCATGGTATTTATAAGTAAAATCGTCATTCTTACTCTCAAATTATAAGGTTTGACAATAAAGGGCTTTGTGATAAGCTGAGTACCTAGCTTTTCGAAGCTTTTTTCGTAAATATGGCCAAAACATCAGTCGTAGCACGCTCAAAAAAGAAACCCAAGTTCAGCACTCGGGCTACTCACCGTTGCTTCAAATGTGGTCGAGGACGGGGCTATATGCGGGATTTCGACCTTTGCCGAATCTGTTTTAGAGAAATGGCGAATGAGGGCAAAATCCCTGGAGTGAAGAAGTCGTCATGGTAGTTCGACTACGCTCACTATAAATAATTCATCAAATGGATCAAATCGCAAACATGATTATAGGACTCAAGAACGCAGGCAACGCCGGTAGAAATACTGTGGCTCTTCCATACTCAAAAATCAAAGAAAACATCGCGAATGTCTTGAAGAAAGAAGGATTCATCAAAAGCGCCGAGAAGAAAATGGTCGGAGGCAAATCCACACTCGTTGTTAACCTTCTCTTGGAAAACCGCATTCCGAAAATAAAGGGCGTTAGCCGAATTTCCAAAACGAGCAAACGTGTTTACAAGAAATCTTCAGAAATTCGTTTGGTGAAGAATGGCTACGGCGCAGTGGTGCTCTCAACCCCGAAAGGAATTTTGAGTGGCCGTGATGCTCGCAAGGAGAAAGTCGGCGGAGAAATTCTTTTCACTATTTGGTAGTTCAAATTCTTCACTATAAATAAAATTTATGTCACGCATAGGAAAACAAATCATTAATCTTCCAGAGAAAACCGAGATTACTATCTCGGCGGATAGAGTGTCGATCAAAGGACCTTTGGGTGAACTTTCTCTCAAAATCGATCCTATCATTGAGATCAAACTTGATGGACGCGATGTGACTGTGGTTCCAAAGCGTATGACTCTTGAATCACGAGCCCTCTGGGGAACTTATGCTTCACATTTGAAAAATATGGTCGCGGGTGTGAATAAACCTTTCGAGAAGAAACTTATTCTCGAAGGAATTGGTTTTAAATCTGAAGTGAAAGGGGATAAAATTGTTTTCGCCCTTGGATTTTCTCATCCGGTTAACATTGAAATCCCAAAAGATTTGAAAGTGACTGCAGAAAAAAATATCATCACTGTTTCAGGCCCGAGCAAAGAATTGGTCGGAGAATTTACAGCCAAGCTTCGTGCTTTGAAAAAGCCAGAGCCGTACAAAGGCAAGGGTATGAGATATGATACAGAAGTGATTAAGCGCAAACAGGGCAAGAAATCCGCCTAGTTCGACAAGCTCACTACAAACAAACAACATGACCACCAACAAAGAAAAACGAGATAGAAACCACAAGAAAATCCGAGCGAGGATTTCCGGCACCTCGAAGCGCCCTAGACTTTCTGTTTTCAAATCAAATGTTGCCTTATATGTTCAACTCATTGATGATGAAAATGGGAAGACTCTCGCGCAAGCGAAGGGTAAGGATCCAAAAAAAGTTGGTGCGGAAATTGCCAAACTCGGTTTGGTGAAGAAAATTAATCATATAGTTTTCGATCGAGGCGGATATATTTATACAGGCAAGATCGAAGCTTTGGCTAACGCAGCTCGAGAAGGAGGACTTAAATTCTAAAACATGGACGAAACAACAAAAACAATTCCAGAAATCATACTCCCGACGGACAAAGTCGTCGGGACTCCGACCCCTGCGGGCGGCGGAGCGGCTCAAAACACCCGTCCACAATCTCGTGATACACGTGGAGATAGTCACGGTGGAAGAAAACCAAACCGTCGTGGACCTCGTCGCGATGCTCGAACTAAACCCGAATTCGATCAGAAAATTGTCAGCCTCAGACGCGTGACCCGTGTGACTTCCGGAGGCCGAAGATTTGCTTTCTCCGTTTGTGTTGTGGCCGGCAACAGAAAAGGAAGTGTTGGAGTAGGACTCGGGAAGGCCGGAGATACTCCTTTGGCCATCGAGAAAGCTTTTCGTGATGCGAAGAAAAACATGATTGTGGTGAACACGACGAAGAACATGTCTATTCCTCATGAGATTGAAGCCAAGTTCTCTGCTTCGAGAGTGGTTATCAGGCCGGCTCCAGGCAAAGGAATTCTCGCCGGAAGTTCTGTGCGTACCGTTTTGGAATTGGCTGGTCTTCGAGAAGTGTCGGCTAAGCTTCTCTCAAGAAGCAAGAACGGGATGAACAACGCTGAAGCCGCCATTTCCGCCCTCAAACAACTCGAACGTACCAAGATAAGACATTCAAAATAGTTCGATTAACTCACTATAAATAATTTTATGCAACTTCACACTCTTAAGGCGAAAACGAAGCGTGTACTCTCCAAACAGGTTGGGCGTGGTGGTACTCGGGGCAAAACTTCCGGTCGAGGAACGAAGGGTCAGAATGCTCGTGCCGGACACAAGAATCGTCCTGAACTTCGAGACTTCATAAAGCGCTTCCCCAAACTTCGTGGACGCGGAGTTTCACCTTTCAAATCCAAGCAGACCAAACCGTTTGTACTCAATCTTGGCTCAATAGACAAAGCTTTTAAGGCAGGCGAAGTGGTTAACCCAAAATCACTTTTGGAGAACAAAGTTGTCTCATCGAAGAATGCTTCTTCTAAAATTAAAATTCTTGGCACTGGCGAATTAACCAAGGCCCTTTCATTTGAAGGATTGATTGTTTCCAAAAGTGCAGAGAAGAAAATTGTTTCTGCGGGTGGTAAAATAAAATAGTTCGATATACTCACTATAAATAACATGAAAGAGTTTAGTTCTAAACTTAGATTAATTTTCGGAGATACAATTCTTCGAAAGAGAATTCTCATCACTCTTGGGCTTTTGGTTATTTCCAGAATCTTAGCTGTTATTCCAATTCCGGGGATTGATTCGGATCATCTTCAAGCTTTGTTTTCAGGTAATCAATTTTTAAGCTTGTTAAATGTTTTCTCTGGTGGTGGTCTTTCTAATCTCTCAATCGTGATGCTCGGAGTAGGTCCGTACATCACGGGCTCGATTATTATGCAACTTTTGACTTTGATGGTTCCAAAGTTAAAAGCCATGTATCAAGAAGAAGGGGATGCCGGTCGTCGAAGATTTACTCAGTACTCTCGTCTTTTGACTGTACCCCTTGCGCTTCTTCAAGGTTTCGCTTTCATTACTCTCTTTCAAAAACAATCAGTGCTTGGAATTTTGAGCCCTTCACAACTCTTCGTTGATTTGATGATTATTACGGCTGGTTCGATGCTTCTTGTTTGGGTTGGAGAACTGATTTCTGAATTCGGTGCAGGCAATGGCGTTTCTCTTATCATTTTTGCTGGTATCGTCTCAAGTTTGCCGACGAACATTGGACAATTGATTTTCACTTTTGATTTGGCTCAACTTCCGGTTTACCTCGTTTCCATTGCTCTCATCCTTATAGTTATCTTTGGAGTAGTATTTGTGACCGAGGCTGAACGTCCAATCCCAGTGACTTATGCCAAACAGATTCGAGGCGGAAATATTTCCGGCGGGGTTTCCACCTATCTTCCACTTAGAGTAAACCAAGCTGGTGTGATTCCGATTATCTTCGCCCTCTCGATTCTTCTTTTCCCTCAAATGATTTTGCAATTTCTCACTACAGCGAAGATTGTGGCTGTCGCCAACATATCAACCTCGCTTCTGGCCATTGTGAACAACCAATGGTTTTATGGTGTGGCTTACTTCGTCTTAGTTGTTCTTTTCACCTATTTCTACACCGCTATCACCTTCGATCCTGATCAGATAGCCACGAATCTTCAGAAATCTGGAGCCTTTATTCCCGGGGTTCGTCCGGGGGATTCTACCTCCCAACACATCTCAAGGATTTTGACTCGTCTCACTCTTGTTGGAGCACTTTTCCTCGGAGCTATTGCTGTTCTGCCTTTGATTCTACGCGGAGTTACTGGTATTCAGTCTCTGGCCATAGGAGGAACAGCCCTTCTCATTGTTGTCTCAGTAGTTATAGACTTGGTGAAGAAAATCGATGCTCAAGTTTCCGCGAGAGAATACTAGGTATTTTCTACTATTGGTTGTAAAATATCAGGGTTAAGCTTATAAACAGCCAGATTGCATTTAGGCCAAGCCTTTGATATAATAATGGCGTTAACCCCACTGCCTTCTTGGCGCAAGCCAGGACGGCAGTTGTGCTTTATATGGAAAATCAAATTAAAAAACGCGCAGTTGTTTTTATAGATGGTAATAATTTTTACTATAGACAAAAAAATTTACTTTCCGTAAATGGGAAAATATTTAGATTACTCGATTTTGATTTTATAGGTTTTTCAAAAAATTTAATTAAATCAGATGACCTTATTGAGATCCGTTATTACATCGGAGCTGTTCAAAGACAGTGGGGAATAAATAAAGAAAAATCAGAAAAAATGTATGCTGATCAGCAAAAACTTATTGCTAAACTCCAACGACAGAAAATCCCAGTGATATTGGGCAATTTGATTCAACATCCAGACAAAAGTTTCCATGAAAAAGGTGTTGATGTTAGATTGGCAGTAGAAATGATACGTCTTGCCAGAGAAAATAAATATGATACGGCTTATCTTTTAAGTTCTGATACAGATTTAGTTCCGGCGGTGGAAGAAGTTCAACTTTTTGATAAACGCGTAATTTATGTTGGAACCTCAGAAAAACAATCTTTTGGACTGACGAAGGTTTCTGATCACACTATTCTTCTTAGAGTAGAAGACATCGCCCCATTTACTCCCGTTCTGCATCACATGAGACTTAAACAATCTCCATTTGAAAAAATAAAAGAAGGCACAAAAACCATTGAAGTTAGGCTGTTTGACGAAAAACGGAAAGAACTCAGAATCCGTGATGAAATAGAGTTTTCTTTGATGAGTAATCCTAATGATAAAATTAGAGTAAGAATCAAAAACTTAGTTCAGCACGAATCTTTTTCTAATTTATACGAAACTTTTCCACCGGAATTATTTGGAGTAGGAAATAAAGAAAATTTTACAAAATCAATGTACAGCATATACACCAAAGAAAATGAGAACAAATATGGAGTTTTGGGTATATGCTTAGAATACATAAAATGAACAATCAAACTGTTATTTTCATCGGGCGTTCCGGTTGTGGCAAAGGCACTCAAGCCAAACTATTAAGGGACTGGCTCCATCAAGAAGATTCAAAGAAAAAACAAATTCTCTATGTAGAAACTGGAGACAAGTTTCGGCAATTTATTTTGGGCGAAAGTTTTTCCTCAAAATTGACGAAGGAAAATTACGAGGCGGATAAGCGCCAACCGGATTTTCTCGCGTGTCTTATGTGGGGAAATATGCTCCTTGAGGAATTTGAAGAAAATATGCATGTTGTTTTTGATGGGGTGGCTCGTTCATTAGCCGAAGCGAATCTCATTACTACTGCGCTCGAATTTTATAAACGCGACAAACCAATTGTTATCCATTTAGATGTTTCCCGCGAATGGTCCGAAGAAAGACTCTTGGCTCGAGGTAGAACAGATGATAAGAGTCTCGCGAAGATTATCAAGAGATTAAATTGGTTTGATGCAGACGTTATGCCAGCTATTGAATATTTTAAGAAAACTCCCATGTATAGATACATTCGAGTGAATGGTGAACAGCCGATAGAAAAGGTGCATGAAGATATTTTGAAGGCTTATGATCCGGCTTAAATCCAAACAAGAAATAGAAATAATGCGAGAGGGAGGGAAGAGACACGCTGAAATTCTTCGAGAATTGGCGAAACTTTGTGAGCCCGGGACTTCCACCCTTATTCTTGAAGAAGAAGCTTTGCGGATGATAAAACAAGGCGGAGACAAACCCGCTTTCCTCGGCTATACTCCCGCGGGGGCCAAACGGGCCTATCCTGCAGCCCTGTGTGTCTCTATAAACGATGAAATAGTGCATGGTATCCCAAACGAGGCAGAGAGGATTCTAAACGATGGAGACATCGTTTCTCTCGATTTAGGCCTTATACACAAAGGACTTATTACTGATTCGGCTATTACTGTGGCTGTAGGAGCCATAGACGATGAATCAAAGAAACTTATAAATTTTACTAAACGGGCACTCGAAGCGGGAATCTCTGTGGCTCGTCCGGGCAATACCACCGGAGACATTGGTCAAGCCATTAATGAAGTTGTAGAACAAACGAAATTTTCTTTGGCCGAAGATCTTGCTGGACACGGAGTGGGATACAAAGTGCATGAAGATCCATTCGTTCCGAATTTCGGAATGAGTGGCGAGGGAGAAAAACTTGTTCCTGGAATGGTGATTGCCATAGAACCAATGCTCAATGTTGGAAAGGGCTCAATCAAACTTTCCAAAGATGGTTATACTATTCGAACCAAAGATGGTTCACGCAGTGCCCACTTCGAACATACGGTTGCTATTACAGAAAAAGGAAATATAATACTTACTCTATGACACATCCAAAAAAAGAAAGAACATTGGTGGCCGTGAAGATTGATGGTATTCAGCGTTCACTTGTTGGGGAAATTATTTCACGTTTAGAAAGGGTTGGGCTCAAACTAGTAGCCATGAAAATGCTGACAGTTGATGCAGAACATGTAGAGAAGCATTATACTCTCGATCCCGAATGGAGGAGAATCACTGGTGAGAAAACCATTGCCAGCTATAAAGCCAAAGGCCTTGAACCATGGACCGACGATCCATACAAAATCACAGAAAAAGTTTTGAGAAATTTAATAAAGTATATGACGGCCGGCCCAGTCATTGCGATGGTGTGGGAAGGGGCTCATTCAGCGAAGCTTGTGCGAAAATTAGTGGGTTCTACAGAACCTCTTACCTCTGATGTTGGTACACTTCGTGGAGATTTTGTTTTAGACTCGTATGCTATGTCTGATGCTGACGATCGTTCGGTGAGAAATATCGTTCATGCTTCTGGTTCTACAGAAGACGCAGAGAAAGAAATCAAACACTGGTTCAAACCGGAAGAAATAATTGACTATCGACACATCCAAGAAGAGATTCTCTATGATGCAAACATTGACGGGATTTTGGAGTAGGTTTGCAATTGAATAGGCGGGGATTCATATTCTCGAAAACTGGGGATTGTTCTTCTTTTTTCACTTTCTTCTCTCCGCGCAAGGAATATAATTAATGCAGGGTTATTTGAGGTATTATCTAGCAAATATTTTTCAGGGAGCCAATCGTTTTGTCCCACCTTGGTGTGACATCGAGGCACCCACCTAGTCTTTATACTAGGCATACTGAAAATAACCCTAAGAAAAACTCCGAGCGCAAGCTCGGATTTTTTCGTATATAATAAGCGAATGAAGAAATCACTTCTCCTAAAGAGCTTTGCTGTTTTAATTCTACTTTTTATTGTTCATCTTATTGGTCTTAAATTTTATTTGTATTGGGACCTCCGATGGTTCGACAGCGTTGCTCATTTTCTCGGTGGATTGAGTGTTGGTCTTTTCTCGATTTGGGTTTTGTTTGTTTCAGGAATTTTCGGTAAGCATCATCCAACCAAAAAACAAATATTTTTTTCTAGCATTGTTTGTGGGATGCTCGTCGGCACAGGCTGGGAAATTTTTGAATATGTATATCACATTGCGAATCCAATCGGCAGTTATCAAGTAGATACAACATTTGATTTGCTCGCTGATTTTGTTGGAGCCGTTGTGGCCGGATGGATTGGTCGTACTCGCGCTTATTATGAATAAACCAACACTGACATGTTGGGGAGGAGTGGGTTCAGTCACTGGAGCGAATTTTCTTTTTGAAGTTGGTGATCCTTCGACTCCGCTCAGGACAAGAAAAATTTTGATTGATTGTGGTTTGCTTCAAGGTGTTTCAAATGAAAATACTATTAATGCTTTAAAATTTGATTATGACCCCGCTTCGATTGATTTTCTTTTTATTACTCATGCCCACGCTGATCATATAGGCAAAGTTCCAAAACTGGTGAAGGATGGGTTCAAGGGAACAATTTATTCCACTCCGGAAACCAAGGCCATATCTGAACTAATGCTGGCTGATATGGCCAAGATAAATGAAGGCAATGCCAGGGCTTCGCAAACAATACCTCTGTATACGGCTGTTGATGTTGAGAAATCTATGGGTATGTGGCAAACAATCAATTATCATGAAACAAAGGACTTTGATGGTTTTAAACTTGAACTTTTCGATGCGGGGCACATCCTGGGTTCAACCATGTACAAATTCACTTTTCTTTACCCCGAGCAAGGTCGAGGGGCTGAGCAGTCTATCGTTTTCTCTGGTGATATAGGCAATTCTCCCTCGCCTATTCTTCGAAGCACAGAGGTCATTTCCGGGGCTAAATATCTACTCATGGAGTCAGTGTATGGAGATAGAAATCACGAGTCAAAATCAGACAGAGACGCGAAGTTTAAGGCGGTTATAAGTGAAGTGATAGAGAAAAAAAGCACGCTCCTTATTCCAATTTTTTCTCTTGAACGCACGCAAGTGATTCTTTACGAACTTAATTTGCTTTTCGAGTCTAAACAATTGAAATCCATCCCAGTTTTCTTAGATTCACCGCTGGCTATTCATGTGACCGAAGTTTATGAAAGGATTACCAAAGATTATAACAATGAGATTAAAGCAGAAATCAAAGGCGGTGATGATATTTTCAAATTTCCAAAGCTGAAAGAAACTGCGCAAGTCAGGGATTCAAAAGAAATCATAAATGTGCCCGGGCCAAAAATTATTCTAGCTGGTTCAGGAATGTCGACTGCTGGTAGGATTTTGGACCATGAACAAATTTATTTGCCAGATTCGAATACTGTTTTGCTTCTTGTGGGATATCAAGCCCCAGGTACGCTCGGTCGAATGCTTGATGAAGGAGCAAAGGAAGTGATGATTCATGGGCAAAAAATAAAAGTAAACGCGAGGGTAGATAAAATCGACGGTTTCTCTGCCCATGCTGATTCGAACCAATTGGTTGATTTTGTTTCTCATACAGCGAACACTTTGACAAATGTTTTTGTGGTGATGGGCGAGCCTAAATCTTCAATCTTTCTCGCCCAACGTTTGAATGACGAACTCGGAGTGAAGGCAATTGTCCCTGAGAGAGGGAAGAGATACGAGTTGGATTTGTAATTATTTCAAAATACAGCGATAAATAGCTATTTCATTTAGATTGTCATCCAAATTTGGTCTGGGGAATGATTTGAATTTTGTACAAGAGGTTTTAAAAATTTCTGAATCAAAATAAGCTTCAAATCCTGTGTCGTGTATATTTTGTTCCGGATATTCTCCGACCCGAGCGATGAGATAAACACCGTGGGCCACAGCGTTTTTTGATATTTCAGTTCGATTGTGTGTCCCCGCAGCGAAGTTTTGAGTATTGGTATCAATTTTATTATCGAAGATCACTCGACCTGATAGAAGGGCCACGAGCGGAGCAACTTCCTGAACTCCATAAACTGGAAAACCATCCGGAAGGATCTTGAGAACACTCGCGATTTCTGAAGGATTTTCGAACACACCTTGCGGAGCATAGGTGTTTGTATAAGTGGCAACCGGATAAATGCTTATAAAAACATAAAGAAGAATAAATCCCCAAGCGAGTTCCTCTGTTTGTTTATCAAGATAAGAAACAAATTCTACCGCGAGAAGCACGACGAATGGCAAGAGCAAATGAAGATAAAGATAGTACAAATCTCTATGAAAAAGAAAATCAGAGTCGGTATCTTATTTGGAGGCAAATCAGCCGAACACGAGGTTTCTTTGCTATCTGCTAAGAACGTGGTTAATGCTCTAGACAAAAACAAATACGATCCCGTTTTAATTGGTATAACCAAGAAAGGCAAATCTGTTTTCTTTCTTTTTAAGAATTAAATAAATAAGTATTGCAGAGAAACTGTCAAATAAAACTGGAATAATTTTGAACAAAATAATATTTGAACCAAAAATAAATTTAAATCCAGAAAGTAAATAGATGAAGAATGGTGGATCAGCCAGGAAAAAATCCTTGTATGGGATGAAACCAGAGAGAATCGCCTGGGTCATGTAGAAATACACATTTTCATCTCCAAATCTAAAGTGGATACTCGAGAGTTTCCATAGGGCAAAAGCCAAGACCGCGAGCAGAGTGATGATTAAACCCTTTTTGTCAGATAAAGATTTGATAATAATAAAATTATAATCTTTCTAACTATATTCACAACTCAATCATTTGATTTTTATGCTATACTAATAACATACGATATATCGTATGTTATGCCACATATTTCAAAAAGAAATTTACGATTAAAACAATTAGAAAATCTTCAATCCGAACTTTTAAATTCCGTTGAGCGTTCATTTGATAATAACAAAGGAAGACAAGTTTGGGGAGAATTTTTCTCCCGAACTGAAAGGATTATGTTTGCCAAAAGGCTAGCCGTGATCGCCATGCTTTCCAAAGGTGTATCAGCGCACATGATTGCTGAGGCACTAGGAATGAGCCCATCCACAACTGAACGGATGTCTATACAATACGAAAAAGGGAAATATTTTTATATTATCAAAGAGGCTCTAGGCAAGAAGGATGTTTGGGATATTATCCAAGATATTTTAACCGTGGGAGGTATTATGCCGCCCAGAGCCGGCGGGAAGCGTTGGAGATCATTTGATAAAGCTGTCCGTAAAGATAAACTTAAAAATAGTTAAAAACGGTTAATGAGATAACATACGATATATCGTATGTTGTTGAACTAAGAGTTGTCTGTATATCAGTCCTTGCAAATTCTGGTGGGTGGGGTAAATTGAGTATATACAAATTTAATCAAAAATTATGGGAGCGGAATCATTTAATGCAGAGCCGGTCGTTCCAGATGAATCAGAAAGAGTTGAAGATGAGGTTAAAGCAGAATGTCAGGTGCTTGGACTGAGGACCGGGCAAAATTAGAAGGAGAAGCAGACGCAAGATATTCTTCGTTTTTTGATGAAAAACGCAGACGTATGCAAGGAAAGTAAAATTTTAATGGCAAATAACACAAAAAATCCGGTTGAACCGGATTTTTTGTTATTTCGTTGCTTCGAGGATTTTCTTGAAGGTTTCGGGATTCTTCTCAGCGAGGAGAGCGAGAATTTTCCTGTCTATAGCAATTTCTTTCTTTTTTAAAGCGGAAATAAATTTGGAATAAGAGACACCATTTTCTTTTAGAATTGCACTAATACGAACATTCCAAAGTCGTCTGAAATCACCCTTCTTGTCCTTGCGATGGGCGAATGAATAAGTGCCGGCATGAAAAATGGCTTCGTTTGCTTGTCGTTCCTTCGTCGAACGACCGTGTCTGTAGCCCTTAACCTTTCTTAAAATATTTTTTCTGGATTTGAGAGCATTTACCCCCTTTTTTACTCTGGTCATTGGATTATAGGTTTACTAGAAATCTTGAGCGTTCTTTGTTCGACATATGAAATTCTCCTCGGCTACCCTTGGCCGCTTTGGCTGAGTGGCGTTCCTTGGCATTAAAGTGGTTCAGGCCGGTTTTTCTAGCCAAAATCTTGCCACTTTTGGTGACTTTTAGGCGTTTTGAGAAGGATTTGTTGGTTTTCATAGCCATAAAGCTTGTCTCGTCACGGCGTGGACGTAGAGGTATATCTTACTTATTTTGAAGGCTTTGTCTAGGCTTTTTCAACGATGACGGTCATTCCCTTGGGGCTCTTGGTCGGGGGGGTGGCTACTTTGTATTCAACGGTCAAAAGCTTGAGCATACGATCAAGACGCGTTTTCAGGAAATTTTGGTCAAGGTATTTCGCTCGTCCTGGTAGGAACAAATCGAGCTTCACTCTGTTGCCTTCGGCTAGCCACTCACTAGCTTTCTTGGCTTTCAGTCCAAGGTCGTGTTCGCCTGTGCCGAGCTTCACTTGAACAGTTTTAATCTCTACCGAATGCGATTTGGTTTTCGCCTGCTTCTGTTTTTTGTTCTCTTCGTATTGATACTTGCCGAAATCGCTAATCTTGGCCACAGGAGGCACGGCGTTTGGAGAAATTTCAATAAGGTCAAGACCAGCGTCTTCTGCTTTTTTAAGAGCTTCACTTAGACTGATAACCCCAAGGTTCTCTCCTTTCGGCCCAATCACGCGCAATTCGGAGGCGCGGATTTGATGATTCACACGTGCTGTACTCAATTTAGATGTTTAATATGATGTTAACATTCTCATCTTAGCATATAATATAAAGATATGGAATACAGACACAAAGTCCCTCCACTTGAAGAAGTTCGTGGTAGTCGACCGATGTTGAGAAACCCGGTGAGAGAATTCAAGATGAATTTGAGAACTCTCGAACGCTTCGCCCTTTTTATGACCAGACGAATTGGTTCTATGGGGTTTTTTATTTTCTTGTTGTTTTGGACGCTTATTTGGTTAGGATGGAATATTTTTGGTCCCATTCAAAACCGTTTTGATCCAGCTCCGGCGTTTGTTATCTGGCTATTTGTTTCAAATATTCTCCAATTAATTTTTCTGCCTCTCATTATGGTTGGACAAAATATTGAATCTCGTACAGCTGATGCTCGAGCTCAAGCAGATTTCGAAGTGAACCAAAAAACAGAAAAAGAAGTAGAAGTTATCATTGCTCATCTCGAAAATCAAAACGAATTGCTTTTGGAATTAATGAAAAAAACTGAGAGGAGATAGTTTTGAAATGTATTATAAATAAAAATCCGCACGGTTAGGTGCGGGGGCAATACGTTACAAATAAGTGGTCACTTGTGGGAAGCGTATTGAACTTTTCTGCCAATTAATAAAAGAGACGCGGGTGAGGCGTCTCAAGGCTGAGGTTTGTTTTGCTCGTACCATCTTTTGAGCTTTTCAAACACTTCAGATGAGTCGTGGCCGAGCTCGACCTCGGGTCCAAATTGATGTTCTGGATCTTCATCGAGACCTCAAAGCTAACTTTTAGTTATAATTAGCCCATATCCATTAAACCAATTTTATGAGTATAGAAGGCGCACCAGTAGAAAGAGTTGATGATACTGAGAGAACCCGTTTGATGAAGGAAGCTTCAGTTGTAGCGCGTACAAGGGTAGCAACTCTTAGTAAAGATTTACCCGACCCAGTTATGGCTCGAATGATGGGGGGTATGCAGTTTGAACTTAAAGATCCTGCAATAGAAGAAAGGAGGAGAAGTCTAGAACAATGGAAACAAGAAGCAGAAAAAAACGAAAGAGTGGCGGCTACTTTGTACGACACTCAAAAAGATATGGAAGGGAAAACAAAAGATGAACTTAGTGCCATGCTCCAAGAAGCCATACTCGCCGAAAAGAGAGAACCATCTATCGAAACTACTGTTCGCGCTGAAGTAATAAGAAATGCTTTGAGAGAAAAATCGAGGTGGATGTCTTGGTTAAGAAATTAATTTATTTTTGGTGGAGATGCCGGGAATCGAACCCGGGTGCAAAGTGAGAACGGATTGAATTCTACGCGAAGTAGATTGCTTCGTTTGATTCGAATTAGAAAGTACAAAACAAACGAAAGCCCTTCTAACTCTATCCTCTAAGTTTAGTCCCGACTCGAGGAGGCGTCGGGACAGAGTCCCGAATATTCCACAGCATTCTTAGCACGAGACACTCTAGGAAGCCATGCGCACGAGTGAGCTTACGCTCGAACAGGTACGAACTGGAAATCGTTCATACTGAAGTATGGCGATGTCCTAGCAAAAGTTGATTTTGCAGTTGAGTTTTGAAGCGGATTAAGGAGTCACTTCAGCTCCTTCGCGCATCAATCCGAACGATCTCCTTGTCTAGGCCGATCATCCCCATATGAAAATTACAAAGTTCTCTTCAGGTCCCTTTCGACATCGCGTTTTTTAATCGCTTGACGCTTGTCGAACTTTTTCTTGCCTCGCGCTATGGCTAAGTCAAGCTTTATGAACCTACCCTTATTATACACCGAAAGGGGTACGATTGTCAACCCTTTGGTTCCTTCCGCCACGGCGAGTTTTTCTATTTCTGATTTGGTCAGGAGAAGTTTGCGTGGGCGAGTCGAATCATAGTCCACGGGAGCATTCTTCGGTTGATATGGGGGAATATCTGCGCCGATGAGGAAGGCTTCGCCTCCTCGTACCCCCACGAACGAACCGACGAGGGAAACTTTGCCTGCTCGCACGGATTTCACTTCACTTCCAACAAGCTCGAGCCCAGCCGAGAGGGTTTCCAGTATTTCGTAGTCGAATCGAGCTTTAGAATTGTGGGCAAAGGTGGCCATACGTTCATAATACCAAAGAATAGCAAATTTCGGGTTTTTCAGTATAATGTTGGTCTATGCCTCAGCCACTAAATCCAAAAAAGGCCTCAAATCAAGGAAAAAAGGCCAAGAAAATCATTATTACTCGAGTTCAGAAGAGTTTGAAAGGGCCGAGTGGGTTTTTCGGGCAAACCTCGATAGCCATTCTGGTTTTCGTTTTGCTGATTGTTTCTTATTCATTCCTCTCAACGGGCAAGAAGCCCGAGGCTGTTTCTCTGTCTGAATTGGCTCAAAATATTTCTGCGCAGACCGTTACCTCGATAGACATTAAAGGCGATGATTTAAATATTGTTTATAAAGATGGCACGACGAAAATTTCCAAGAAAGAATTAGACACCCCTCTGACTACCACCTTAAAAAATTACAATATCACTCCGGCTCAGTTGTCTGCCGTGAAGATTGATGTAGTGAACGATCAAGGATTTTTCTACTGGTTCGCGAATCTCGCTCCAATCATCTTGCCGATTCTCTTCATTCTTTTTTTCTTGTGGTTTATTTCTAAACAGGTGAAAGGAGCGGGGATTCAAGCTCTTTCATTCGGTCAATCGAAAGCACGCATGACTCTGCCAAGTGATGAGAAGAACAAAGTGACTTTCAAAGATGTGGCCGGTGCTCGTGAGGCGAAAGAAGAGCTCGTCGAGATTGTAGATTTCCTTAAAAATCCTAGAAAGTTTCTTGATATAGGTGCACGAATTCCGAAAGGCATTCTTCTCATGGGCGCGCCGGGGACGGGCAAAACTCTTTTGGCTCGCGCGGTAGCTGGAGAAGCCGGGGTAGCTTTCTTCTCTATCTCTGGTTCGGAATTTGTAGAAATGTTCGTCGGAGTTGGAGCCAGCCGTGTTCGAGATTTGTTCGACATGGCGAAGAAATCTGCGCCAGCCATTATTTTCGTAGATGAGATAGATGCTGTGGGTCGAGTGCGAGGTGTTGGAGTAGGTGGGGGAAATGATGAACGCGAGCAAACTTTGAATCAAATTTTGACCGAGATGGACGGCTTCGAACCGAATGAGAAGGTGATTGTGATGGCCGCGACCAATCGTCCAGATGTTTTGGACCCCGCGCTTCTTCGCCCCGGAAGATTTGATCGTCGAGTGACTCTTGACCTGCCAGACCGCAAAGATCGCGAAGAAATTTTGAAAATTCATTCGAGAGAAAAGCCTTTCGCCGAGGATGTGAACCTGGCGGTCATTGCTGAACGGACCCCCGGTTTCTCCGGAGCAGATTTGTATTCACTCATGAACGAAGGGGCTATCCTCGCCGCACGAGAAAATAGAAACAAAGTTTCCCAATTTGATTTGATTCGTTCTATAGAGAAAGTGATGCTCGGGCCTGAACGCCGTTCGCATCTCTTGTCGAAGAAAGAGAAGGAGCTCACGGCGTATCATGAGGCTGGGCACGCAGTCATCGCCTCCGTTTTGCCTTATGCTGATCCAGTACACAAAATTTCTATCATTTCTCGCGGACGTGCTGCAGGATATGTCTTGAAACTTCCCCTAGAAGACAAAAAACTTCAATCGAAGAAAGAATTCCTTGCAGATATTGCTGTTTCCCTCGGAGGATATGTCACAGAGAAACTTTTGTTCAATGATTTGACCACTGGTCCATCAAACGATTTGCAAGTTTCCACCGCTCTCGCTCGAGATATGGTGACCAAATACGGCATGAGTGATTTGCTAGGTCCTATTGCGCTTGAAGAATCAAGCGGAATGCCAATCTACGGTTCTCCAATCGGAAGCAAAGAATATTCAGAGAAAGTTAGTGCCGAAATAGATGCAGAAGTTTCCAAAATTATGAAAGAGGCTCAAAAGATTGCTTTGGAAACCATCACCACTCATCGCAAAGCCTTGGATGCCATAGCCCATCGCTTGATTGAAGTCGAAACTATCGAACGGAAGGATTTCGAAGAAATCTTAGTCGCGAACGAGATTGTTCCTAAAAAGAAACTAGATTTGGAGCACCAGAAATAATAAAAACCCATTTTCTTTGCACGATAGTTTTCTGCTGAAAACTTCTCTGCTCAAGCCAAGCTTTCCGCAAGGCACGAAAATGGGTTTTTATTATTTATTCGCTTCCCATATTACATTCCACTTTTCATCTCGCATCCCTTGCAACGACCCTTGTGGGTGAAAACTTCGTATAGAGCCGAAAGACCAACGAGGATATAAACAATGCGAGCAATAGTTGCTCCAATATAGCTGGCGAGATCCCATCCGGATATAAGACCGACCAGGAGCCAGTTCAAACCTCCGATGATGAGAAGAATAAATGCAATCTTGTGTAATTTCATATTTTAAATTTACTTTATAACCGAGTTAAATTATACCACGGACAGTTTTTCTCTAAGCAAGCCGTTTATGCACATCTTTTTTGCCTGGCCTGCGTAGCTTCAGCGAAGCAGGGTGGGTCTTAAATCCTAGAAGTTTTCTAAATTTAAATAATTCGACATTTATATAAGGACTGAGCCATTCTACGGAAGCGAGGGTGAACATTCCGCCGGTGAAATACGTACTTCGAACTACGGTACTGCTAAGCAAACTTATCCCGAAGAGTTTGTTCGCATAGAAAGGAAGGAATCCGACTGAAGTGATGCCCGAAGGATTGCCGGCGAGTTTGCGAAAATATTCTTCGACGATGGTCAGAGGACAGTTCCCGTACACGGACCACAAGATTACTACCACGATGAGGATGAGTGATTCCCAAGGTCGAAATCTTTTGTATCTAATGCTCACGAGGATGCCGATGAGCACAATGAGGATAACGGTGAGGTGTGTGATCGCTGTCGCATCGGCCAAAATGTTGTAATTCATTCAAATAATACTAACACAACTTTTCTTGTCCGCCCTCCACGATTCGAACGTGGGACCCTCGAGGTATAAGCTCGATGCTCTAACCAACTGAGCTAAGGGCGGGAATAAAGCAATATTATCCTAAAACGTCGTACTATTCAAAATGGATTTTATCTATCGCGGAATCTATGCGGGACTTGATAGTGGGGTGTCTTGAAAGAGTGGAATCTTCTTCAATAATCCTTGTGGCTTCGGAGCGAGCCGCTTCGACCATTTTGATATTTTTGATGGCCTCCATGGCGAGATCGGAGAGACCCCATTGTTTTCTCCCGTACAATTCTCCGGCTCCGCGTTGAGTGAGGTCAAATTCAGTAAGTTCAAATCCATTCTTTGCAGTTTTCAAAGCTTTCAATCGTTCAAGAGTTTTGTCTGATTTTGATTCAGCGAAAACAAAACAGTATGGCTGGTGTGTCCCACGGAGTACTCGACCACGAAGTTGATGAAGTTGAGCGAGTCCGAACCTTTCTGCTCCTTCAATAATGATGAGTGAAGCGTTTTCCACATTCACTCCGACTTCAACTACAGAAGTAGAGACCAAGATATCAATCTTCTTGTCTTTAAAATCGAGCATCACTTTCTCTTTGTCTTTCGGCAACATTTTCGAATGCATTAGGCCGATTGAATATTCGGGAAAAATATCTCGTTCAAGTCTTTTCGCTTCTTCTTTCACGGATTTCGCCTGCACCGCAAGTTCTTTATCAGGATCAGGTTCATTAATTCTCGGACAAATTACATACATCTGTCTTCCGGCCCCCAATTCTTTTCTAATTTCTTCATAAGTTTGTTTTCTTCTCTCGGGAGTAATTATTTCTGTGATAATTTGTTTCCTCCCGGCTGGCATTTCATCGAGGAGTGAGAGGTCGAGGTCTCCGTAGAGGGTGAGGGCGAGTGTTCGAGGAATAGGCGTCGCCGTCATACTCAACAAATGCGGAATTAGACCGTCCTTATCCACCAGTTTTTGCCTTTGGGCTGTGCCGAAACGATGTTGTTCATCGATGATGGCGAGGGCGAGGTGTTTGAACTTTACCGTTTTTTGGATGAGGGCATGCGTGCCGATGAGGATGGCAATTTCACCGTTCGCGGTCCATTTTAATAATTGAGTACGAGAGATATCAGTCCATCCATTCGGATTTATTTTCGAAGGAAATTTTCTACAACCCGTACCAGTGATGAGAGCGATGTTTATGGGCAAATGTTTAAAATATTTTATGAACGATTCGAAATGTTGTTGAGCCAATATTTCTGTGGGGACCATGTAGGCCGTTTGAAGAGTGCCGAAATTCTGACCTTTTGGTTTTGAAGTAGTGACCGCATAAGCCACCGCCGTCGCGACGGCGGTTTTCCCCGAACCGACGTCTCCTTCAAGCAAGCGAGACATCGGATGTCCTCGACGAAAGTCTGCGAGGATATCGTTTATGGATTTGTTTTGAGCTCTCGTTGCTTCGAAGGGAAATCTTTCTACAAATTTCTCTATTTCTTCGGGTGTCTTATCAATGATGAATGCATTTTTCTCGGCGAATTCATGTCGAGTTTTCTGCTTCTCAAGTTGAATGAAGAAAATTTCCTCAAACGCGAAGCGTTTGCGAGCACTTTCTGAATCACTTTTCTTGTGTGGAGTATGAATCCAGACGAGCGCAGTGCGGAGAGAGGGAAGGTTGTACTTTTTTAGAATTTCTTCGGGAATTGGGTCAACGAGATTGTTTAGAAATTCAGGCACGAATACTTTTTGAATTTTATGAAATATCCAATTCGAGGTCAGTCCACGAGTTTCTGGATAAACTGGATACAAAGCATGTTCGCCGGTTTTCGGATTGAGTAGGGTTTGTCCCTCTTCAATCTTCGGGTTAGAAAAATAAAGTTCTCCTTTTTGACTTTCTACCTTTGACTTTCTTTGACTAATTTTTCCTTCAACCCGAACAAAAGAATTCTCGGCAATCATCTTGGCCAAGTACGCCTGGTGAAACCAAACGATTTTTATCTTTCCACTCTCATCTTTGATCCAAGCTTCGCTCATGGGAATATGAGAGCGAAAACCTTTGCTTGTTTTCAAACCTGATATTTGTCCGAAAACCACTGCATTTTCTTTTGACTTTAGACTTTCAATACTTTTGACTTCAGATGTATCTACATAGCGAACAGGGAAGTGATAAAGCAAATCTTCCACGTTCAAAATTCCGAGCTTTTTCAAGGCTTTCTCTTGTACGGGTAGAATTCGAAATGTATCAGTGAGTTTGTCCGAGAGATTCATGGTCCCATTCTACTCCTTTGAGTTTTTAAAAGAAAAACCCGCCCGAATGTATTCGGAACGGGGGGCCATCGAATGTTCAGGTGGTTAATATCTCGTCGATTTCATCGACAGTTATATATGGAGAATGGACCAAGATGAATTCTACTTTTCTTTCGTGCCACTGGATATCGGCCATGAGTGGGTGTCTGTCTCGCCTTGCTCCGCATCCAGGAACAATGCAGAAGATTGCGGTGTTTTTCGTATTCTGTGCGATTTGATGAACATGTTCAGAGACATTGCTGTTGGCTTCAGACATTATTACCTCGGTGTGGTTGCCTGAATCAAACTTAGCACAAAAAATTTCTGGGTCAAGCCAATTTTGGCGGTATTCATTGTACAAAGTTCGAATGTATTTTGAAAGCAACCCTGATGCCGAC